>JAENZU010000329.1 GCA_016841125.1 Melioribacter sp.
TGTTGTGGTTGAATTCGTATTTATCGCGAAGCTCTCCGGCTGGCATCGATTCCCACCCCTTTTTAATTTTATACATTTGATATTTGATATCAAAAGGATTTGCAGCAGTACCATCGGGATTTATAACACCGGGTGTCAAACCGTAACGATACGTAGATCCGTGCACTCTTGGCTGCCCGTTCATCTTTCCGCCGATCAAAATTCCTTCGATAAATATTGCAGGAATAGATGCGTTCTCTCCTCCGGGCCAGTAAAAACCGGCATAACCGGAAATAGGATTGTGTGCGCTCATTCCGTTATTACCCATATACATCTTTACCTGGTTTGCTTCAACATAGTCATAACTATGGTACCGTATCAGAGAAAAAACAGAATCGCTTTGATCATTTGCCAATGGATTTGAGGAATCATAAATCTTTAACAAACATTGATCCGACGGGGGGAATGAAAAAACGATAGAGTAATTGTAGTATCCTTGATGCGGCACATTCTCTGCTATATTTTGCCAAGTAGCTCCGTTGTCAATAGAAATTTCAATGTTTATGCTATCCACATTAATAGTTTGCCATTTTATGTAGTATGGTTCAGAATTTGAGATTTTTTCGCCCCCGTTTGGCTTTAGCAGCTTTATGAGAGTTCCGTACGTATTAGGTTTATACAAACTGAGATAGATATTAGAAGTATTGCTGAAACCTGAAATGATGAAAGTTCCGTCGATCAATTTGCCGATAGCGTAGGGTACCATTCCAGTGGAAAAACTTGATTTGAGGTTGCCCAGCTCGTCAAATTTTAGGTAATTTCGATTTATAGTAGATATAAAAGAAAATTCACCTTCATCATTTTGATACCCATCCGCAAGATAAAAGTTGTGATCTTTCTGCCATAATTCATTTCCCGCATAATCAATTTTGGAAAAAATTTTTCCGGCAGCCAAGATATGCCCGTCAATAGTTGGAATTACGGTCTGGATACTTTGAGAATATTCCCTTTGCCAAAGTGAATCAGCGTTAGAATTAACAGCTAGCAGATCCCACGATTGAGTGAAAATAAAAAGGTCATCGGTAATTTTATTGAACGATAAATAGGTCTTCGCATTACTGCCGGTGAATAAAGTTTTTCTCCAATTCAAATCACCGTTTGGTTTTATTGAATAGAATACTGCTTCATTTGCTTGCGCGGCAAGCGCCGCTGCCAGAATATTTCCGTCTGCAGTTTCTACCGAACCAACCGCAAAAAGTGGTTTCCCCTCGATCAAATGTTTTTTACTCCAGATCAAATTTCCGGTCTGATCGAATTTGTAAATGATAAATCTCTCACTGTCGTTTCCAGTTAGAATAATTGATTGATCGGATAGCAGTGTTAAATTTTTATGAATGGAGTAAAAGTGCGGCGCGTTAATAAAGTGGTGCCAAAGAGCATTCCCTTCGGCATCAAATTTTCCGATAAATATTTTCTCTTTTGTTTGACCTTCTGCTTCGGTACTGCCGCCGACAATAAATCCGCCGTCTTCTGTATGCTGAACAGAATAGCCGATAATTTTAAGGTTTTTATAATTTTTGTAAAATGATTGAGCCGGTGTAGAATTTAATACTGCAAACAAAATCAGAATTAATGTAATTGTAGTTTTCATTTCAACCTCACTTCAGCAGAAGTAATTTTTTAGTAATGCTCCGACCCGCAAATTGGAGTTTGTAAAAATATACCCCACTCGGCAGATTCGATCCGTCGAATTCGACTTCGTATGTGCCGGGCTGGAGTGGTTTGTTTAGCAAGGTTGCTACTTCTCTGCCGAGGATATCGTAAACCTTTAGCGTACTCAATCCCTCGACTCCGCTCGGGATGACAAGTCCTATTTTGGTGGTTGGGTTGAACGGGTTCGGGTAGTTTTGGTAAAGCACAAATTCACTCGGAGTGTAATATGTTTTTTCATCAACCGATGTGATGAAATCCCCGTTGTAAAAATCTACCAACTCAACGGCTTTCTCTTTTAATTTTGTGATACTGTTTAAGTTATCAGAACCTCTTGCCATATAAATTGCATAAACAACTTCCTGCGTATCGCCGGGTGCCATTGTAAACGGACCCGATGACATTAGAAATCTTCTATCATCTGCAGCCGGACCTCCTGCCCAGCCCGGACCCTCATACCAGCCGGTTCCTTCCACCGGATCGCCGTACAAACAGAAAGTAGTGGGATTACCTGTTGCCGGATCGATCATCGGATCGCCATTCCAGATCTTTCCCTGCATTTGGTAATAAACTTGATTTGTTCCATTGTAAATTCCCATAGCTGGGTCACTATAAACCGAGCTTGCACCAATATATAAATGGAATGCGGTAAGCGGCAAATTTTTATAACCTTTTATCCAGCCGCTGCCGAAGCGGGCGGAATCGCCGGGCTCGCCCGGAACTTTCGGGCCCTGTATCATCAAATGACCAACAGCGGGAGGATTGACGCCATAATAATCTTGATCATCATTATCACCGTTGTAAGTGAATCCCAAATTAAGAGTTGTGTCGCATCCGATAACGTCATCATTTGCGTTCCCCAAGTCATCGTCTGTCCAATATGATAAGTAAACATCTTCGAATGTTTCGCCGCTTTTATTTATCACTTTCACCTTTTTGAAAACCACATCATCCAAACCCTCATCGGGTCGTGCAAATAACGTTGTTTGAAATTCCAAACCTACCGGTGGCGATCCGTAAAGAAATTCGGTTGTAGATGAATCCATATCATTTGCCACATAGTAGAGAGTTTCATCTCCATAGTATGCGGGTCCGTCCACATTTGGAGTGAATTCGCCGTCCTCGTTAAAATCGAAATATGGTGCGCCTGCATCAACCGGCCAATTGTTGTGGTTGAATTCGTATTTATCGCGAAGCTCTCCGGCTGGCATCGATTCCCATCCCTTTTTAATTTTGTATATCTGATATTTTGTATCGCTCGGGTCTGCGGGTGTACCGTCAGGATTTATAATACCGGGAGACAATCCGTAGCGGTAAGTAGCTCCGTGCACTCTCGGCTGCCCGTTTATCAATCCTCCGATTAAAACACCCTCTGTGAAAATAGCAGGTATTTCTGCATTTTCGCCTCCGGGCCAGTAAAATCCCGAATCATCCGAATAAGGATTGTGTGCGCTCATTCCGTTGTTGCCCATCCACATTTTTATTTGGTTTGCTGCGATGTAGTCGTATGGTCTATAATTATATAAAGTAAAAACCGAATCGCTCTGATCTCGAATCGTTTCGTTTTCAAAATCAGAAATTCTGATCAAACATTCATCAGATGGCTGATATGAAAATACTACTTGATAATTGTTATCAATCCAGGATGGGTAATTATCCTCAATTGAGATCCACGAATTGCCATTGTCGGTAGAGATATCTATGTCGACACTATCGATTCCGAATGTTCGCCATTTAATTGAGCCGGGTATTGAAGTCGAAAAAGACTCACCGCCATTGGGATAATGAAGATCAATAATTTTTCCAAATTCATTTGGTTTGAACAATATTAATTTGGTATGGTAACTGTTCCGATAACCCGAGACTATATAATTATTATCATATGTACCTGCAATTGCGGTTGGAATTATTGGGAAAGCAGTTGTTGAAATTTCAGTTCCTTCACTATCAAAAATTATCTTTTGTCGCGGCGATTCTGTGATGAAGCAAAAATTTCCTTCACTATTTACATAACCGTCTTCGAGGTAGATCGAAAGATCTTTCCTCCAAATTTCATTTCCTTGCTGATCCAATTTCGAAAGTATATGCCCGGCGGATAAAATATTTCCATCTGCTGTCGGTAAAATAACTTTTACATTTTTATTGTATTCTATCTGCCACAAAGAATCAGCATTCGAATTTATTGCGAGCAGATTCCACCATTGACCAAAAATGTAAAGACTATCGGTGATTTTAGTGAACTCCAAGTCACTCCTTGCAGAGCTTCCGGTATGGATTATTTTTCTCCAATTTAGATCACCGTTTTGTTTGATCGAATAGAATACTGCTTCTTTTTGTTGTGCAGCTAAAGCCGAAATTATTAGTTCGCCGTTATCGGTTTCAACTAATCCTGCCGCAGTTAAAGGTTTACCGTAAATAAAAAACTTTTTGTTCCAGAATTGATTTCCGTTTTGGTCAAATTTGTATGCGATCATTTTTTCTAAATCGTTGCCGGTTAAAATGATTGAGTTGTCGGAAAGAATGGAAATATTATCGTGAAACGTTTTTACATGAGGAGCATCGATATAGTGATGCCAAAGTAAATTTCCGAATTCATCAAATTTACCGATGAAGATATAGTCTGCAACAGAGCTTCCGGAATTTGAACTTCCCCCTAAAATATAACCGCCGTCTGATGTTTGTTCGATTGAGTATGCGTTTATATTGAGGTCATCAAAATTTTTAAAGAATGATTGAGCTGATGTGAGTTGTAGCAATAAAACAAAAAGAAAAAGAGAAGTTAATCTTCTTTTCATAAATCCTCCCGCCGTGATATAATTTTCGTAACTCATAATGCCAAAAGTATGCCGACTTGGTATTGCTCGAAAACAGACTAAATTCACACTTTTGAAATTTTCTGGTACGAAAAATCTGCGTTCCCCCGAATAATTTGCGCACCGGTCAAATTGATGTTTGGTTATCAATAAAGTAAATTTTAGGTCATGAAT
>JAENZU010000330.1 GCA_016841125.1 Melioribacter sp.
AATTGATTTTGCATACATTGCAGCAGAACCCGGCTTGATAATTTCAATTGTACTATCGCTTATTCTGCTTAAACTTATTGTATTAGTCTCAGTTGGTAAAATATTTAAGCTGGGTTTAGACAATAATCTTCTCTTCACATTTGCACTGGCGCAAGGGGGAGAGTTTGCATTTGTTCTTTTTTCTTATGCATTACAAAACGGCGTTATGACAACCGAACTTGTGAATCCTATGATTGCAGCAGTGGCAATTTCCATGGCTCTAACTCCTCTATTGATGTTGTTTAACGAAAAGCTTATACAACCCAGGTTCGGCACAACAGAAAAATCAAAAAAAGAAGCAGATAATATTGATGAAGAAAATTCTGTGATTATTGCAGGCTTTGGCAGATACGGAAGTACTATCGGCAGATTTTTACAGGCTAACGGCGTACAGTCTACGTACCTTGATCTTGACCCCGATAATGTTGACCTGCTGAGGAAGATGGGATTAAAAGTATTTTACGGGGATGCATCCCGTCACGATCTGCTTCATGCTGCCGGAGCCGAGTCTGCCTCACTTTTAGTTATTGCCGTTGATAACCCGGAAAAGTGCTTTGAAATTGTTGAAACCGCACAAAAGCATTTTCCGCATCTTCAAATTATTACCCGCTCAAATAGTTGGGATGATTCTTATCAATTATTGGATATGAATATAAAACATATTTACCGCGAATTTTTTGATACAGCTTTAAGAATGGGTGCCGATGCACTGGCATTACTCGGGCATAGAAAATATCACGTAATGCGTGCGGTTAAAACATTTCGTAAACATGATAATAATTTTGTGAAGGAACTTGCCGAAATGCGGCATGAGAAAAGTAAGTTGATCAGCGGTGCAAAACAGCGCATTGAAGATTTGGAAAATTTGATGCTCGAAGATTTAGAGAATGTAGCAAAGGATAAAGATCTCGGATGGGACAAGTCCTCTCTAATTGAGGAATTTGCTCCTCAGATCAGAAAATTGAATGAGGAAAATTAGCTACACGTAAGTAAACTTCTCTTTTAAATTAATTTCATCCCTTCGGGATTTGGATTTCATTTTACTCGTCTTGCGTCTCTCGTTTTACGTCTATTAGTTTTTACTTCAAGATTGGATATTGGGCGTTGGATATTCAAGATTCGGAAGAGTGTTTCACACAGAGCGTCACGCCAAAAAGGCAGCGGGTTTACCCAATTTGGGCGTGCAAGCACAAAGAATCTCAAATAACACAAAGAGAAAAAATGTGTTTTCAATAAAATCAGAATTCAAGATTAGGTATTGAATATTCAAGATTCAAATAGAATTTCACGCGAAGATCGTGAAGAAATGAAAGTATGCAGAAAAAAAATAATAAATTAATCGTAGAGTCTTGATTTATCAAGACTTGAAACACTATATTTTAGCGCAGATAAAACTTGCCCGTTGCTCCTTTTGCGAAACCCACAACCCAAAACTCACAGCTCATTACTCAAAGCTCTTTCACTCCTTCGGAGTTTAATTGATTATTTACTTTATCAGTTACAAAAATATCATCCCTTCGGGATTTTAGTTACCTGTTCGTCTCTGAGGTCTATTCGTTTCACGTCTTTCATCTTTACGTCTTCTCTTCAAGATTGGATATTGGGCGTTGGATATTCAAGATTCGAAAGAGTGTTTCGCTCACAATGCACAAAGTTAGGTCGTAGTGTCTTGATTCTTCAGATCTTCAAATATATAGTTTTTAACAAAATTATAGAGCAATTTTACTTTAGCAAAGCCAATTTTATTGTCCGTGAAAATTTTCCGGAATCCATTCTGCAAAAATAAATTCCACTTGGTAGATCAGCTGCACTAAAAGTTAATTCGTGATTTCCAGCTTCCATTTCAATTTTTAGAAGATCTTTAACTTTTTTCCCGATTGAATTGTAAATTGTAATTTTTATATAAGATCTTTCCGGCAAACTAAAACTAATCACTGTCGATGAGTTGAATGGATTTGGATAACTAGTTAGTCCGAAATCCGTTGGAATATCATTTGACTTGATATCTACACTGGTAATATTCGGCCTCTGCGTTTTATACACACCTTTATCTGTGCCCAAATACAACAAATCATTAATTTTACTGTAATAGATTGAAATTGCTTTGACTTCCGGCAGCCCAAGATTTAAAGTGGTTGAACTTAATCCAAAATCATCAGAGTAAAATACTTTGTCGGAAGTAGTATAATACAAACCGCCCGCACTATCTGAGGTTATATCATAGATGTTGTCTTCAATTCCTGTTTGCGTCCAGATGGAATCGCTCTGTAATCTGTGAAATAATCCATTTTCAGAAGCTAAGTACAACTTCCCGTTTATATCGGTAATTATTTTACGAAGACCAAATGAAATATAACTTGGAAAACCTTGATTGAAATTATGGAAACTTGCTCCTCCATTGGTGCTTTGATAGATATAATCATCTCCACTTGAAACATTATAAGCGATAAAATAAAGGTCATTTAGCGAAGAGTTTCCGATAAAATAAATTCTGGCATATTCTATTCCGCTGACATTTTTTTTATGCCATGTTGAACCCAAATCCGTTGAATAATGAAGATCTTCCCATGAGGGTGGACCCCATAACGGATCATAATCAATCATTCCGGTAAATAAAGTATCTCCTGTTGCCAAAAGAGAGTAACATCTTGCCGGTAAAGTTTTCGATGCCCATTCGGTTAAACCATTTTCAGAATTGTATAGGATATTACCACTAGTTGTGAATAAATTATTTTCAGAGTAAGTTATGTTGGAAAAAGAAGTTTTTCTTGTTTTTTTAATGAATCGCCATTCGTTCAGAACACCATCAAAATAATGAATGCCTCTGTTGGTAACTGCGTATAGTCTATTTTCATATTCATATAAGCCACTTACCTCAATGTCAGAAATTCCTTCGTCAAAATAACTGAGCGAATCTTCTTGTGGCAATATGAGACTTTCAGTAGTTGAAAGAAGAAATGAATCTTTGAAAGGTATCATTTTATAGATTAATAAATGTTCAGTATTTGGAGTGTAAGAATTCCATGAATCACCTGCATCTGTTGTAAAATAAAGTCCATGTTTTGTTGCAGCGTAGATAGTAGAATCATTTAATTCAACCAAATCTGTTACCGTGCATCCGGTAGGCAGACCAGCGCCTTTGAATACCCAAGTCTGTCCGTAGTTATTTGAATAATATAATGACGCGTCGGTTCCAATATATATATCGTCAGAAGTATTTACTAGAACTGAATATACGTAGGTCTGGATCGGTATACCTGAATTTCTTTGTTCCCAGTTAATTCCTTGATCGGAAGAGAACAACATCCCATCATGTGAACCGATTATCCATAAACTATCATGTTTTGCAAATCCCACTTCTCCCACCCATCCGGCTTGACAATTAAGAGCATAAGTTTGCCAAGTATCACCGAGATCAGTTGAAACAGACAAGTCGTCACAACTCCAATAACCGAGATGAAAAATATGATTCGAATCATTGATGCTTAAACTTCCATATCCAAGATTAAGATACTGCCATGTAAAACCACCATCAGTCGATTTTCTTGTTCCCCGTCCCATAGATGAAGTTATAATTAAGCTGTCATTAATAATCAATATTCCTGGAAAACCATAATTACCATATTCATTAGATTTGCCGAAAACCAACTCCCAATAGTCATTTGTGGTTTCCTTTTTATAAAGTGAGCCGTTTTGAAGTCCTGCGTAGAGAGTGCCGTTTGGAGATTGCGCGATGTTGCGGATATCTCCTCCATAAAGTTCACCTGTTAATTCCCATTGCGGCTGAGCTGTAATCGATATCAATAGAGAGAATTGAGCTGCGATCAGAATAAATATTTTGCCAACTTTCACGTTTACTCCTATTATCAGAATTAAAGATAAAAGAAAATTAAGAAATGTACTCCCCGGTCAATCAGTTTATGATAACTTCCGACGAATTTTTCTTTAACGATAAGCCTCATATTACCCTATATTTTTTTCCCAACATTCACTGCTAAAATTTATTAAATTGATCATCGAATTACAACCGGCTTTTATTTACAACCGCAAAATTTTGGTCGGAATCTTCTATGATTTTATTCCGAGAAGAAGCTTATTATTCAACTGTTTTAAAGCAATTGTTGATGTTCTATTTATTTGCTTATTGCATTAATTTGTATTACATTTACAATTCTATTTTCGCCCTATAAAGGGCGATTTTTGTTTGTATGAATATTATAAAGAAAAATATAGTTAAGCCGATTGAAGAGTTAGCAGAGTCTTCCGGACTCATGTTGATTGATATTCTGGTTAGAGGAGATTCACGAAATCAAGTTGTCGAAGTTTACGTTGATAGTGAAGAAAGTGTGTCTGTTAATGATTGCGCCGAACTTTCACGAAAAATCTACGAGTATATTGACAAAACATTGATGATCCAATCCAAATACCGACTTGATGTTTCATCTCCCGGTGTGGATAGACCTTTAAAATTTTTAGGACAATATAAAAAGCATTTAAATCGTAATTTTGAACTAAAAGTACTTGAAGGTGAAGAAACCAAAAAGTTGACCGGAACACTTAAAAATATTGAAGGCGAGAATCTATTTTTTCAATCAGGTAATGATCTTAAAAAAATCAATTTCAACAATATTAGAT
>JAENZU010000331.1 GCA_016841125.1 Melioribacter sp.
TTGAAAAGTATTTTCCCAATAAATAAAGGAGTAGAGTCATGAAAAAACTTTATCCAATATTGTTGATCGTATTAGGGACAAATATATTCTCTCAAAGCTGGGTAAAAAAAACAGTAACTACAAGCAGCGATCTTCACTCGGTTTATTTTACGAGTTTGGAAACCGGCTATACAGTAGGGCAGTTTGGAGTAATTTTTAAAACAACTGACGGAGGCGATACATGGGTAGAAAAGACCTCAGGAGTTGCAACAGATTTGAATTCAGTGTTTTTCACCGCTGATGATACCGGATATGCTGTTGGCAATGCGGGTGTAATACTGAAAACAACTGACGGAGGGGATAATTGGTCTACGCAGGCATCCGGCACTACCGGCGATCTGCATCAAGTACAATTTCTTGATGAGAGTATCGGTTTTATCGGCAAAAGTATTTTCGGCGGAGACCTTGAGGCAGTACTTAAAACAGTTAACGGCGGTTCAGAGTGGCTGAAAATTGATACAGGTAGTTTTACAGCTTTTTATTCAATCTATTTTACCTCTTCTTCAGTTGGTTACGGAGGCGGACAAAAACCCGTTTTTGGTGATACATACCTCCTTAAAACTGCAGATGCAGGTGAAAATTGGAGTGAGACCGTATCAAATATGGATGGACTTCTATTGTCACTTTTCTTCCCTCCATCAGATACGGGATATGCAGTGGGCGGTTTTTCCGCAGCAGTTCGTACTACCAACGGCGGCGGCGAATGGACGGATATGACAACTCCAATTTCAGGAACATATAACTCGATTTATTTTACATCTAATACTACCGGTTATATAGCAGGTCAATATGAGTCCGGAAGTTTACCCTTAATTCTCAAAACAACAGATGGGGGAATGACATGGGTTGAACAGCCGCAAACTGAAACCGGCATTTTGAACTCAATATTTTTTGTAGATGCCGATAATGGTTTTGCCTGCGGAAGAGTTGGTTTGATGCTCAAAACAACTTCCGGCGGAACTACGGCAATTAATGATCGAATACCAATAGCTGCCGAATATAATTTACGCCAGAATTATCCTAATCCATTTAATCCTGTTACTACCATCAAATATTCTTTACCTGAAGCTTCGTATGTGAGTTTAAAGGTTTTTGATATTCTAGGAAATGAAGTTGCAGATTTAGTGAATGAAAATAATCAAGCCGGTAATTTTGAAGTTAGTTTTGATGCAGCAGAACTTTCCAGCGGAGTATACTTTTATACGTTAAAGACTTTTTTGCAAGGACGAAAAGTGAACTTTTCAGAAACTAAAAAATTAGTATTGCTGAAATAATTTACCTTTAAGTGTCGATTAAAAATTTAATAGTCATTAAAATAAAAGAGCGATCAAATTGACCGCTCTTTGTTTTAAAATTATTTAATTCAATATTTACTAAAGATTAACTTTATTATTGCTTTTCTTAAACGTATCCGCCGAATTTATAATTTCAACTTTATTAACATTTAGTTTATAGTTTGCTGCTTCTTCGTCTTGTTTAAGAACTTGTTCAGGCAATCCTTCTTTTACTTGGTCGGAGTAAGACATTGGTGATGGCTTGTTTAACTTTAAACTGGAAGCAAGCGGACCAGCCTCACTTTTATCTGTAACGATTGTTACAAACATGTTTTCTGTTTGCCAGTATTTTTTTATGGCGCTGTTAACATCTTCAAGAGTTAGCTTTTTTAGAAGTCCATCAAGTTCCATAATATAATTTTTACGACCGTAAAATCTTGAGTCCATTAAATATCCCAATCTGCTTGAGGGAGACTGCGCGTATAGTTTAGTGTAGCTCAATAGGAAGTCGCGTGTGGTCTCAAATTCTTCCTGTGTCAACCCTTCTGAAATCAAGCGGTCTATTTCTTTCATTGCCATACGGAATGCAAAATGCGCATGCCCAATTTCGACATCTTTTAATTCATCATACTGCTGTTTTAACTGTTTGGCAATTTGAACTGGTCTGATCCATATTGAAAAATAGTTTGAACTTCTTGGTGTGCCGGAAGGGGGAAGCATATTGGCGCCGCCATTATCATACCATTCAATGTAGGAATAATCACCGTAATTCATTGAACGGGTTTCTCTCAATAGCTGGTACAATTTTGAGTATGACTTTCTGTGCTCGCCGAGATATGAGTTAGCAACAACCATCGCGGCAAATTCATCATCTTCGCGCGTGATGTCCAACGGAAAGCCCGCGAATATTGCCGAACCAAATGCGTTTTCTTTTTCAATTATCTCAACAACAATTCCATCCGGAGTTCGTGCCTTACCCGGCTTAGGAATTACCGGTTCTTCATCGGAAAGTTTATTTAACCCCGCTTCAATTTTTGCGAGAAGCTCATCCGAATAATTTCCTGCAATGCCAATCATTAAATTATTTTTAGTGAAGAATTTATTGTAATGACTTTTCACATCAGCAAGTGTAATTGATGCTACAGATTTTGATGTGCCCTGAGTCATGTGTTGATAATTTGTTCCTCTGAAGAGTAAATCCTCTAGTGCCATTTTGCTATATTCCTCATCAGAGGATGAACGAATAACTTGATCAACATAATTCTGCTGGTTTGTTAAAATACGCTGAAAATCATTTTCACTAAAAGACGGGTGAAGCATTAAATCCATCATCACCGGGAAAAATTGATCTACAAAATCAACATGAACTTGAAATGTAAATGTGGTTACTTCTTTATCAACATTGGCAAAATAGCCAGCCGCCATTGGATAAAGAAAATCTTGAATTTCACTATAAGTCATTTTATCTGTACCGCCTTGTGTAACCAAATTGGCTGTAAGATTTGTGAGACCTTCTTTTCCGGCGGGATCAGAAATCGATCCATTTTGAAACCGCAGTTTCACAACTACTTTATTTGAATTCGGCAATTTTAATTCTACAATTTCTTGAGCAAAAATTGACCCGGTTAACAGTAATATCATTAGAATCTTTTTCACTTTACACCTCCCATTTCCATATCGGAAATTGTTGCAATCGTTAATCCTGACGGGACAAAATATTTCTTGGCGACCTTAACTACATCATCTACCGTAACTTTATCATATAGGTCATATAATTTATTAAGCGATTCAGGATTACCGGTGAGTTGAATATAATGACTTAATGAGTTTGCAATATTATCGGGAGTATCGATATTCATTGCAAATCTATATTTTAAATTCGATTTGGTTTCATTCAATGTTTTTTTATCAACTCCGTTAGTTTTTACATTTTCAATAGCTTTTACAATTTCGTCTTTAACATATTGAAGATCACTTTTATCAATTAAAGATGCTTGAATTGTAAATAGATTCGGGTCGCGGGAATCCAATGCACCGCCGCCGATAAATCGAACTTTTCTCTCTTCAAGTACTAATTTTTTAAATAGGTCTGAGGTCTGTGAAAATACAATCGAGGAGAGTACATCGAGTGCCGGCATATCAATTTCTTCATCGCTGAAAGCAGGACCTTTGTAACTTAGTTCCAAATAAGGGGGGATACTTCCATTTTGCAAATGTGTATATCTGGTTTCGGTTTGTTTAGGTTCAACCGGAACTTCAGATGAATAATCACCTTTCTGCCAGTCGCCAAAATATTTTTTTGAAAGAGAAACAACTTTTTCCGGAGTCACGTCTCCTACTACAACAACAGTACAATATTCCGGTCGGTAATACCTTTTGAAAAATAATTTCGAATATTCATATTGATTGGGCATATCAATTATATCATCTAAAAAGCCCATTGTTGTGTGTTTATAGGTGTGTTTGTCGAATGCAGCATTTCTAACATTTTCAAAACTTTGCTGATAGGGACTAGCGTTATTCTTAGTGTATTCACCCTTTACAGCGCCGGCTTCAGTTTTAAAGTCATGTTCGGAATAGTTCAAATTCATAAAACGATCAGATTCAATTTCGAACATTAGATCGAGTTTCTCAGCACTTCCGGTCATGTGATAAACAGTTCTGTCTTGAGATGTATTAGCGTTAGCCGAAGCTCCAATAGATTTAAGCACAGCCTGGTATTTATCTTTAGGATACTTGTCAGTACCGCGGAACATCATATGCTCAAAAAAGTGAGCAAAACCGGTTACACCTTCTTCAACTTCGTTGCGTGCTCCAACTCTTACAACGATATAAAATGATGCAATACCGGGACTATCGAAAGGTACTGTAACAACATTTAGATCGTTACTCAATTTTTGCTGATAAATTTTATACGGCAGAATATTTCCCGATTCTTTGGGATAAACACTCCCTACCGAAATAAATAGAAAAAACAGCATCATTAGAAAAGTTTTACTTTTCATATTTATCCTCTATTTAATTTTAAATAAGTTAAGTGAAAATATAATTTGAATTTTAGTTGCTCAATTTGAATTACCAAAACTGAAGGTATTTTCAAACAACTACAAATAAGATAGTAAATCTTGTTTAATTGTAAAAAACTTCGTTAAAAAATTTTATTCAATAAATCTTTAGATGCAATGAATCCAAAAAAGTTTTGGAAATGCCGAAAAGTTTTAGGTTTATGGATATCATATCATTAAAAAAAACTGATTGTTCATTAGGGAAATTTTTCAATAATGTAATATTCACATAGCTTTTCAAATGATAAGTATTTAATCCCGACTTAGATTTTCTTGGGCTTGAAAGAATTTCTT
>JAENZU010000332.1 GCA_016841125.1 Melioribacter sp.
TCCTATTTCTAAGGTTAATAAAGAATCACTTGAAAAAAGTAAAATCTATTTATTGGGCGATTTCAGAGTTATTAATATTGAAGGTGAAAATTGCACTCATGAATTCACTCCCAAAATCTTGGAATTATTTCTTTTACTATTTCTTAATTCATTTTCGTTCACGCAAAAAAACTCAAAAGTAGGTATTACATCAGAAAACTTAAGTCTGCAGCTTTGGGCTGATTCATCTCCCAAAAATTCCAAAAACGTTCGGAATGTTACTCTAAGTAAATTGAGAGATTTGCTTAAGAGTTTAGAGGGTATCTCTTTAGATTATGATAATAAGTATTGGAAAATACTCGTAAACGAAAAAGCTGAGATTGATTTTTTAACACTAAAGGAAGTTCTAGCAAAACCAAAACCGGATTCAGAGGATTATACCAAAATAAGAGAAATTCTCGGAGGCGGCGGGTTATTGAAAGGTATATCTTATACTTGGCTTGATTCATTACAAACTAGTATCAATGGTATAATAACAGATAAATTAACTAAAGAAATGGAGAATGCAGAAAAGCAGGATGACAAACTTATACTTGCCGATACGTTACTTGCGTTAGACCCAATAAATGAATCTGCAATGATCATAAAGATTAATATTCTACATTATCAAGGGAAACACAGTTTACTGGAGGATATCTTCAACAACTATCAATCAGAATACTACAACCTTTACGGTACTGAATATAGAAGAGCATTGATAGATCTTATAAAATAATCCGAGAAATCCTCAGGTAATAAGTCACACTGCAACCCACCCGGCAATCATATCCGGCGACTTCCAGTTTTTGAATTCTCTTAAGTAATTTTCTAATCTTGAATTTAGATTTTCAATTCAATTTGTTGTATTTAATGATCGTGTCAACTCTACTGTTAAACCTAATCTATATAATGTAAGGGTCTCTTCTAATCCTTCTTCCAACGATCTTGCTGTTGTACGATTTATTTTTTGCAGGTCGTTTTTAATAGCCATCAGTTTGGTTTTGGCTTCTTCATAATTGGTTCATTGTAAGCTGATTAAATCCTTGCCTTAAATACCGGAACGTCTTTTTCGCTTAAATAACCAGCTATGTTTTCTCGCTTATGCAATTGGCACATTTGTATAATACGATACTTGCCAAAGGTGTTTTTTCCGCTTTAAAACTGACTAAAATTCCGGTTGAAAATTGACCACCTAAAAAATACTAAACAATAATTTTAACCTGAGTAAAAAAACATCTCATAAGAGAAAATTTGAGTAATCAAAGGGCAAAACTGCTCTTTCAGTTAATCTCGAAAAGATATGAGAGAGGTTTTATTATTATCACCACAAATAAGCTTTTTGAGGAGTGGGGTGAAATTTTTAATAATGAGGTATTTGCTTCTTCTATCCTCAAGAGGATGCTTCATCACTCTTATCCATTTTTTATTAACGGCGATAGTTTTAGGTTGAAAAATATGAGGAAATCTGACTAACTAGTCTGGTCATTTTTACCGGATAACTGGTTCATTTTGAACTGGAATACCAATATGGGATGCCTATCTAAATAGAGCAGATGCCGAGAATCGGATAAAGGAATTAAAGGAAGATTTTGGAGTCGGAAGTTTTAATGTAGATAATTTCTTTGCAGCCGAAGCAGCATTAAATTTTGTTATGATGGGATATGATTTAATGAGTTTATTTAGACAAGCAATTCTGAACCCAAAATCTCATCAACAATTAGAAACACTACGGTATAAAGTGATTGCAATTGGCTCAGACATAGCAAAAGATGGTGATGACAGAATGTTAAAACTATCATTAGCGATGAAACGGAGAAGCTGATATCAAGGAATTTGGTTTAGTACAAATCTATTCAGTTGACCGTTTGTGCCATTAAAAAATAATCCCCAATGACAAACTGGGTTTATAATTCTCTCTCACTATTATTTTCTCCTTTGTGTTTTTCGTCTATTTTTTCTTCGCGCTCTTTGTGGTTTGATCTTTTATTCTAAAATTTCTTTCACAATAAGCCCGAAAGTGTTTCCGCCTCTCGTTAAAAATTCATAAATTCGCAGAAACAAAAATCAGTAATTGAGTGAATTATGGAATTTAATGATGTAGTAATGAAGCGCACAAGTATTAGAAAATTTAAAGATGATCCCATTCCTCTAAAAGATTTGAAGGCGATGATCAAGCATGCAGGCATGGCGCCGAGTGTTAACAATTCTCAGCCCTGGAAATTTCTTGCAGTTACAAACAAAGACAAAATGAAAAAGATGGCGGAAGCGGTTAATCTCAAAATCGATGAAATGATGCCGGATGTAGAAAGTGAAAAAATGAAAAACGTTAAAAAAGCCGTTGAACATTTCTCAACTTTCTTTGTTGATGCACCCGCAATCATTGTCGTATTAAATGAACCGTACGAGGCGGTGATTGATAAAGCACTTGAAAAACTTGAACTATCGCATGAAGAGATTGACAAATTAAGAAATCATCCGAATATTCAGACTATCGGCGCAGCAGTCGAGAACTTACTATTAAGTGCCGTGAATTTAGGTTACGGCGGCTGCTGGCTAACAGGTCCTTTAGTTGCTCGTGATGAATTGGAATCAATTCTGAAAGTTAAAGCCCCTTACAGAATTGCAGCTTGTGTCGCGGTCGGCAAACCTTTTGAAAAACAAAAACCAAAAGAGAAAAGACCTATGGACGAAATTTTCAAATTAGTTGATTAAAATAATTTTGAGCATGGATTAAAAAGCCGCAGAATTGTCTGCGGCTTTTTTGTTTATACTATTTTAATGTGGGTTTACTTTTATCGGGATAAGCCGGAAGCGGAGACCATGTTTTAGGCTCATTCTTGATTTTATCCATTATAACTTCCAACCCCTTATTTAACTGGGCATCAATTCCTTCAAGTACATCTGAAGGAACGTTATTAACCTCAATATCGGGTTCAACTCCTCTTCCTTCAATTACCCATCTTCCGTCGATGCTGTATTCACCGAATGCCGGAGGCGTGCATATTCCGCCGTCAACTAAATACTGGTGTGGTTCAATACCAACTGCTCCGCCCCAAGTGCGCTTACCGATTATCGGTCCGAAACCTCTGTAGCGCCAAGCTTCTGCAAACAACTCACCATCAGAACCTGTATTTTCATTTATCAATAAAACGAGATTACCGAAAAATGCTCTTTCTGGTATTGGAGTCGGCATTCCCTCCCTCGGCTGCATCATCGTATTTCTTATTCTTTCTATTCTATCAACAATTTGTTTACTGGTAAATCCACCCGTGTTATATCGAGCATCGACTATAATTCCTTTCTTGTAATAATTCGGGTACCACTGCGTTGCCAAAGCTACCAAACCATTTTCCATCATTCCGGGGAAATGCACGTAGCCAACCTCATCATTAGTATACTTTTCAACATATTCGGTATTTTTTCTTACCCAATCATTGTAACGAAGCGACGATTCACTCGATGCAGTTTTTACTTTATACTTTGATGCTCCATCCATTGTCGGCACCGAGTTATGAGTGATCTCAATTATGTCATCTTTTTTACCAACTAAATATTTGTAAATATTATCTCCCTTTTTAATCTGCTCACCGTCGATTGCAAGAATATAGTCCCCATTTTCAATTGGGCATCCGGGTGAAAATAATGGTGAGTAAACATCTGGATCCCAATTATCCGAAGGGATGATCCTTTTAATTTGCGGAAACTGATCTTTATCCGGGTTTACAAAATCAACACCCAAATAACCGGCTGAAACTGTTTTGTAAGTTTCTAAATCACCGCCGCTAATGTATGTGTGCCCGATATTAAGTTCACCGATCATTTCTCCGATGAGATAATTCAAATTATCGCGTGTATCACAGTACGGAACAAACTTACGATACTTTTCGCCGACTTTCTCCCAATTGACCCCGTGCATATTTTTATCGTAAAACCAATCACGCTGAATTCTCCAGGCTTCATTATATATCTGCATGAATTCTTTTCTTCTGTCGATTTCAATTTTTACATCGCTCAAATTGATTTCACCATCCCCAACCTTTGCGGGTGTTCCCGTTTTTACAACTCCAAACTTTTTGCCCGATTTGTAAATTGTCTTTTTTCCATCAGCCGAAAGGTGATATTGACTAACCCCGCTTATCAGTAAATTGCTGGTTTGGTTGGAAAGATCAAAATAATAGAGATCAAGATTCTTGCCTTCGTTTGCATCGGTTACTGTTTGATATTTTAAAAATTCATTTTCGGTTTTCTTTAAATAAACAAATCCGCCCTCAACGGCCTCAAGTCTGAATAGATTACCTGCAGGTACCGGCGCCTCAACTATTCTCTTAGAGAAATCGATGGTTGAAATTTCATTTGATACTTTTCCTGCTTCACTAATAACATCACTAAACGGAGATTGATCCCCTGCATGCAGAATCAGCAGGTACGGTTTTGTCATATCGAGAAATATGTGGTTTTGATCAACAAAACCCATCACGGGATTGTATGTCCTACTGGAAAGAAAATAAAGATACTTGCCGTCATTACTGAAAGATGGACTCCAGTCCTCATAAGTCTCCTCAGTCACGCGATAAGATTTACCATCTTCGAGAGAATAAAGAAAAATTGATTCATAAAACGACTGCTCCATTTTTGTGTAAGCAATCCACC
>JAENZU010000333.1 GCA_016841125.1 Melioribacter sp.
CCAGCATTGTACTCCCTTGCGGAAATTACTTTTCGTGGCCGTCGGTAAATGTACTTTTAATATTATCCATAAAATTATCTTATTTAAAAAAAAACGTAGATAACTCCTATCATCGTGGGTTCTAGAGGAGTCGAACCTCTTACCTTCTGGACGTCAAGCAGACACTCTAACCAACTGAGCTAAGAACCCGACCTTAAAAACAAAGATGATCTTTCGATCATCATGTTTAGTACCGAGGGCCGGAATCGAACCGGCACGGGCGCAAGCGCCCACAGGATTTTAAGTCCTGTGCGTCTACCAATTCCGCCACCCCGGCAGACAGAATAACTAAAATAAGCTAAACTTTAATTTTTTGCAATAAATTATTTCGAAATAATTTACTTTTTATTTGACGCAATTCAGTTATTTTCAAATAATTTACTTTTATTAAGAATATTTATTGCAATATTTGATTCAAAGCTGTAATTTTGGAGTTCTTAAATAAAGGGCCTGTAGCTCAGTTGGTTAGAGCAGCTGACTCATAATCAGCGGGTCGGAGGTTCAACTCCTTCCGGGCCCACAAAGAACTCGATTCTTAATTTGAATCGAGTTCTTTTAATTTTAAACCAAAAAAATGTTAGCAAAATCTTTTCATAACAATTTTTATTAAAGAATGTTTTAACATTTTTTTCCTTGTGGCAAGTTTAAAATATTTCCTTAGCGAGATTTTATTCCAATAGCCTCTTTGAAAACTCTGGAAAATAAGAAGAAGTAATTTCAAGTTTAAGTTTTTCGTCCAAGAATGCGTATAGCATAAATGAGGCGTTAGACTATAGCTATACATTTTAGTTTAATTAGCGGAAGAAAACTTGTAAAAAATTTTATATCTTTTTGCCCTAGGCATATTAATGTTTGATTTAACAATCAAGGTGAGTGATATGAAAGATTATCTATGGCTGTTCGTGGTTTTCATCTTTAGTTTATCAATCCTTTCAGCACAGGAAGGTTCACTATCAATTCCGGTAAAAAAAGTTTTAAGTAAGGGAGAAACCATCTCCATAAAATTTGACAATAAAAAAATCACAAGACTGGAATTAAATTTTCAAAATATTATTGATGAAGAATCTGTTGTTTATTGGAGTGAGTTTCTCGATGGAAAAGAAAGATTGGAAAGTGAGATGGGTCCAAAGTTTATCCGTACAAAGACTTTGCGGCCTAAAACTAAAGATGAAAGTAACTCAGTTAAATTAGAAAGAAAAACAATTGTGTTAGATACAAGCGGCATGAATGAAATTTATTTGAAAGTTGAAAAAGGGAGTGTGGAAATCGAAATCAAAGAAGAAAAAAGAAAGATTTAACAAATAAAACCAGACATGATTTTTTCTATAGCCAAATGATATTAATTTTGCTCTAGCTTGGACGATTATTTAATAGGCAAACCGTGTAACTTCAAAAAAGAGAGTTTATCCCAGTAACCTCTTTGAAAAACTATTTTCCCATTTTTAATTTTGAAGAAACCGCAGCCTCTCAATCCAAGCGGATCTTTCCATTCCATTATTGCCCAATCACCATCTTCAAAAATATTTTCAACTATGCATGTCATTTCAGCCGAAGCAAATTCATTCTCAAACATTTCTTTTATTGCCCCTATCCCCTTCACGGGTTCATTTGCTACTTGATGGTTAACCGCATCTTCAGCATACAGGGCAGTCAAAGATTCTATATCTGCATTGTTAAAATACTCAACCCATTTCATTAAAACTTCTTTTGGATTTTTCATAATTTTTGATTTCTATTTGAAAAAATAATAATATAAAAATAATTCAATTTATTTTCAGAATGATAAAAACAGCAGAGGCAGAAGTGTCTGACTCTGCGGCCATCTATTCTTAAAAATAATAAATATAATTCGGTCTATGATAAGCAAGTTCAAATCCGAATTTTCGAACGTTCCTGTTAGACGCTGAAGATTTCTCCGGTTTATCTTCCGCGGTTTCTACTACTAAATACTCGCAGCCGGCTTCAATTGCGTCATTTATTCTCTTCACAATTAAAGCAGACTGTGCACCTCTACCTCTGGCTTCAGGTAAAGTTCCGGCAATTGCCAACGAAGCATTCTTTCCGTAGATAAACATTGATGCAGCAGCAATCGGCTTATCCCCTTCTTTCGCCAAATAATGTTTCCAGCCGTATTTTTTGAATGTTTGAGTAAATAATGATTCGGCACCTCCCCCAAACTCAAATGCTTCTTTAATTATTTTATCGAACAAATCTGTTTCCGATAATTTGAGTTCTTCCACAATCAGATCAGATTCTATCTCGGGCACTTTATTTTCCAACTTTTTATAAAATTTTGCCCAATTATTGTAATGCTGAAATCCCATTTCATTCATTATCCTTGCATAATTATTAGATTGTGCAGCAGGACTAATCTGTACGAAAAACCTTCTAGCCCTACTTCCTTTATAAAAACTTATGATCTCGCTTAAATGTTTTTTGTTGATTTCAAAATCTAAGCCGACACCAATCACACGGTTGAAAGCCAGAATGTCAAGTTCGGATGCAGAGCAGCATACTGCATTTCCAATTATTTTAATATCTAATCCCAATTTTCTACTCAGTGGGTTTCCACAGCAAAGATAATAGTCGCTCCAGTATTGGGCTTCCTGATTTTCTAATTCATTTATGAATTCTTTTTCTAATAAAATCTTTTCCATTTTCATACCTCTTTTGTATTCGATAAAATATTTTTGGATAAACCTTTTTCTTTTTTTGGTTTTGTTACATCTCTAAATAAAATCATATCTATTATTCTTTCGGATGCCCCATTGTAAAACCCTGTTTCATTTTCGTAAGTTTTCGGATTGCGAAATGTGCCGAAGATAATATCGAATAAAGGAAGGTCGGAATAATTATAACGATGAATTCCTTTAGCGTGGTGAATGTTGTGGCTTTCGGGTCTTTGTATAAAATATCCTATCCACGCAGGAGTTTTTATATTGGCATGCTGAAAGATGGCCAGAAAATTTGTTACTAATAGTATAACCGTTATTGCCGCCGGTTCAAAACCTGCGATAAGGCTGAAAGTTAAACTACCCAATAAAGTAAATCCTATAATATCCATTAGGCTAAAATAATAAGCGCCGTATGTATCCAGTCTTTCCGCGCTATGGTGCATCTGATGAAATACCTTCCACAGAGAATTAGATTTATGCATTGAATAGTGCCAAATATATAAACCGAACTCGTAAAGAAATATTCCTGCAGCGGCTCCTCCTATTGTTCCCAATCCGCTTAAATCCAGCAACTGATATTGTATTAAATACTCATCCCACAGCAGCGGCAAATATGAAGCCGCATAAAAGTAAACAACGAAAGCGCCCAACCCGCGCACAATCCACCCTTTTATTTTTGGTAGTTGTTTCCCAGGTGCTGCGGCTTCCCAAATCATTAATCCTGCATACATTGTGAGGATTGCTATTGAAACCGGATCTAAAAGTAAATCTATTGGTGTTGGCATTTTTTCCTCCAAAGGTTAAACAAATAGTTTTAGTTTTTACTTTGAAGGCGTAAGATCAAAACTTACAATGTAAGATTAGAAGGAGGTTAATTTTACAATTCAAATAAAAATTGGGATTTGGGTAGAACTACAAATGCCATTCAATACCAGTGTCAGGTAAATATGTGCAGAATGATCCTGTTTTAATATTATTTTGTAAATGCTTGGCTAAAGAGGGATGAACACTCTCAATTTTTTGAATCGCGCTTTTAACTCTTAAAGTCACAGCTGCACGAGCTCTATCTCCTGGGTCCGCCAATTTCCTTTTACGTCCGCCCAACCCAGTTGCCCTCTTTAAATTGTCTATTATTTCATTTAATTCATTTGATAATAATTCAACTCTTCCAAGGTCGTTCATCTCCTCGGCTTTTTGAAGTTCAGTCTGAAGATCATCAATTTTTATTTTATATTTTCTTTTGGCTTTCTCGTCAATTGCTTCAATCCCATTAGACAGACTAGTAATATTACCCATTAATTCTGAACAGTGAATTTCCTTATTAGGGTTAGCCAGTAGTTTTGAGATATCAATAAAACCTTTCACTTCCGGCAGTTGAACCGAAAGATTATTAAACGTTAATTCCCAAAGAGTAGTTTTCTTTTTAAAAGTATTTTCTAAAAAATTAAACTGATCTTTTGGATCTTTAATAAAAAAAGAATCTCCGCTTTCGTTTCTCTTTAGACCTGCCAATTCAAGTCCTTCAACAAACCTTTGAATATCAGTCTGCTTTTTATACGGATTAACAGCTATCACCCAATCGAAAGCCTCTCCGTGTTGCGGTTCTCGCCCGAATGTTATTTTTGCGATGAAGTTCTTTATGTATAAGTTTAAATAATATGCAGCTCTTTCATTATTGGATTTATAGGAATATGCAATAGCAAGGTATGCAGGTAGATCCACAGATAAGGTTGCCGGAATTTCTTCAGCCAGCTTAATTAAATTATCATAATCTTCTGCCGCAAAATATATCATCACTCCATAAATATTGTACCAATTGAAGTGCATAGGGTTGAGTTTTATCGCTTTATTGAATAATACAACAGCCTCATCCGAATGCCCTAATAGTGCTTTGCAACTTGCAATTTGTACCAGGTTGTCTGTATCATTTGGATTTAGTTCCAATGCTGTG
>JAENZU010000334.1 GCA_016841125.1 Melioribacter sp.
TTCTGAAATTTATATAAAGTAAGCGTAGCACTATTCTTAACTTTCTCGTCCGAAATTATCAATGTCTGATCCGGCAGAAAAGTAATTCCTTCCGGCTGCATGTGCTGCTTATTCAATTTTTCCATTCCAAGAATATTCCCCGAAGAATCAACTTCAACCACTGCTTCTCCGTCTTTGCTGCCGATAATAAAAAAGTTTCCCGATATCGGATGTCTTTCAATTCCAGAAGGATGAAAATCTTTAGTATCGAGATTTTTTACAACTGTCTTTATTGGTATTTTAAACCTTGGGGTAACGTTAATTTTATAGTCATTCAGTGAATAGGAATAAATGGTTCTATAACCTTTAAAATCTTTTCCGGGATATTCTTTGCATGCTAATAGTAATGAATTTGATGCCGGATCGTAACAAAGACCCTCTACATCAAATTTAGATGAAGCACCGCTCTTAAATACTTTGTAATCAACGGCCTTTTCGTTTTCCCCTTCATAAAATTCATACAGTTTGCCATCGCTTGTTACCATAAAAAATTTCTTTCCCGCAATTGCAATATCTTCAAAATCCTCTTCAGCAAGCCAGCGACCTAAAAAGAAGCGTTTAATAATTTTTCCATCACGGGGATTAATTTGATAAACGATCCCCCTCTCATCGCCGTGACCGAATAATCGTCCATCCTCAGTAACAGCCAATCCTGAAATTTCGTTTAAGCTCGCTGAGAGAGATACCGAAACAGATCCGTTCCCGTTCAACTCATATTTTGTAAGCGTAGATTCGCTTTCAGAAGGTCCCAATAAAAATCCAATTAGTATAATATTTATTATTTTCATTGATTTTCTTATAATTATAAAAAACTAAATCATTCTCATCTAAGTTGTAATTAATAATTTACAGAATAATTTTTTTATTTGCTCTGGTCTATTAACTGCCTATGATTTAATTTATAAGTCGGTTTAAAAATTATTTTTTTACTGAATAGGAGATTATTAATGCGGGTATTGAATAAAGCTCTGATACTGCTCTTTGGTATTATATCATTGGTTTTATCAGTGACTGCACAGGAGATTGAGTTCAAAGGTTACGGCGCCGCGGGTTACATTTTTTATGACCGTAATATTTTAAATGAATATAACCAGGAAACTTATTACGAAGGAAAACTTCAAGCCGATATTGAGTTTAATAAAAAAATTGAAGCTCAGCTTGATCTGCGAGGTAATTCAACAGATAACTCCGTTAACTTAAGAGAGTTTTCCGCTAAACTAAAATACTTTAAATATATTAATTTCGAGATTGGCAATATAAAGAAACCGTTTGGATATGAGTACCAGATAAGCAAAGCAGACCTTGTCCCTGTAAATAGGTCTTTTGTGCAAAACAGAATTGAAGACTTAGGATACGGCGGACGAAGTGTGAGCATAATGGGTTATTATGAATATTCGAAGAAGCGCCCGGAATTTCCGATTTCATACTTCCTCTCCCTCTTTAAAAATAACTCACTGTTTGCAGGAATTGTAGCCAGATTCGGGTATCACTTCAATGATGATTATGTAATTTCAGCTAATTATCAATTTCAGCAGAAAGGTGGAGAGAATAAAATTAACACTATGGGGTTCGGGATTGACTTTGTAATTAACAAAAAAGATTTCGACACTTCGATCGAAGCGTATTATGTTCAAGATCCGTATGAAGGAATTAGAAGAAAACTTCAAAATGTGGATGAAAAAGTTTATGCTGCAGGCGCAAAACTGCAAACTGCCGTTGGCTTTGATGTTGACGGTGAATTCATTGAGGAAATTGAGCCTTTCATATTATTGAGTTACTTTCTTCCCGATATTGATGTATCCGGGAATCATGTACTCCAAACTCTGCTTGGCGTTAATTTTTATCTTACAAAAGATGTTCGGATAAGGCTGAATGGCGATTTGAGATTAACAAAAAATCAATTTATAGATGATTATACAACAAAAGAATCACGCGGGATATTTGAATTTCAGGTCAAGTTTTAATGAATAGAACAATTGTAATAAGTTTAATTTTAATCATTTTAGTTTTATCAGGCTGCGATAAAGATGGAATCTTGAGCCCATCGGAAAATTTAACATCAATACCGGTGATGGAATTGCAAATACAGCCCGATGATTATTCAAATTTACTCTCAAACAAAACTACCAACTTGGAAGTGCCGTGCAAAGTTTTTTATAAAGGAACACTATATATTGGGTTGATCCGCCCTTCAGGATCGGGTTCGCGCTACCACGATAAATGGGGCTATAAAATTTCACTCAACAACGATTCACGAATTGAAGGCTACAACGAGTTTAATTTGAGCTCCCAAACATTTGATCCGACCGGAGTTCACACAACTATTGCAATCCAGCTTTACAAAGATGCCGGACTTTACATTCACAATTCAAGTCACATTTTTTTGAAGATAAACGGGCAGGATATTGGTTTGTACCCTATAATCGAAAGAGTTGACCGGCAATTTTTTGAGAAACGAAATCTTTCGGTTTATGAATTATATAAATTGAGTTTTGAAGCAATGTTTACATTCAGAGAATTAAACAATCCGATATATAATTTTGATAAAGAAATTCCGGACGACGAAAACTTCAGCAGCCTTTACGAATTTATACATTCTTTGGATACAACCGCGGCGGATAGAATTAATGAAAGAATCGGCAAGCATTTGGATATTGAAAATTATTTGAAATATCATGCACTTACTTCTCTGCTCAGAAATTATGACGCATTCACCAATAATTTTTTCCTTCTAAAAGAAAATCATGACTCACCGTTCAAAATAATTCCATGGGATTTCGATAAATGCTTCAGCCCTCCTTTTGATTCTGATTTAGTTGGTGAAAATGAAATCATTGAATCACTTTTTAGAAATGACTCAATTTTCAATTCTTACAAAAATATTTTAAATGGGCTATTAAATAATGTTTTTACAGAGAATAATATTTTTCCAATAATAGATTCAACAGCCGCTAAAATAAAAGATGCCTATAATTTGGATCCATATCTCGGGAAGGGTAGATTTAATTTTGATCGTGAAATTAATGATTTGAAACAGTATATTTCTGCTCGCATCAATTTTGCAAAAAATAATATTGACAATTTAAGCAGAGATTAAAATTTGAGATTTAGGATTTTATCAATATTGCTGACAGTTTTGGTGATTCATTGCGGATTACTATTCGGTCAGGTAAATAAATTCGATAGAACATTTAATCAAGTATTTAAAGGAATTTCTGAAACTTACGAATGGTATGATATTCCTATTGGCATTGCTTATTTCTCCCACCGTTTAATAAATGAAAATAACATCGGTGATAAAATTTCAATCGCTCCGGCTGAATTTGACCGAGAGTTCGCCTCCGAAATCGGGATAAACGGAAGATCAACATTCGGAAGCATCGATAAAGATTTGATTCCGATGACAGTCTTCTTTTCAAGGCTTTCCGTTAACCTGGCGATGGGATTTTTTACAAACGAAGGAACCGATTCTGAAAATTTCAAAAAGACATTCTTATTTCATAAAAGTCTAGTTTACACTTACACACTTACAGAGTATGTTAAAAATCTTGTTAAACGGGAAAGACCGGACGGCAGTGATAACCGCAGTTTTTTCAGCGGGCACACCTCCACAACCTTTGCCGCAGCTACTTATCTTTTTCTAGAATTAAACGGACTTTACAACAAGTGGGATTTTACCCGCAACGATGAACTGCTTCGCCCGGTAATGAAAGCCTCAACATTTGGATTACTTTACGGCTGGGCGGGTTACGTCGGTTATTCAAGACTTCGGGATAATAAACATTATTTGAGCGATGTTTTAATTGGAGCCGCTGCCGGAACTCTTATCTCTTATCTGGTTTACAGTTCTTTCAATGAAAATAGCCTATTAGATAATATTGGTTTAGAGAAACACAACAACTCGTTAGCTCTTTCCTTTCAAATAAAATTCTAAATTACTTTACAAGTTTTGAGACCGCTTTAAATTCATCAGTTCCGCAAACTTTTAATAATTCAAAAAGGATTGATTCCGTTGTCGTAACTTCCGCCCCATGTGAACGCATTCTAGCTAACGCAATATCATAGTCAACTTTTCTACGGGAAGAAACTGCATCAGCCGCAACATTAATTTGAAAATCATTTGCAAGGAGATCGAGAACTGTCTGCTGAACACAAACGTGAGATTCAATTCCGCAAACTACTACTTGCTTAACTCCTTTATCCCTCAATACTTTGAATAGTTCACCTGCACCAAAACAACTAAAAGACATTTTTTGAACTGCTTCAAGTTCATTCAATTCATCTTTTAGTTCCGGGATTGTAGGTCCCAGCCCCTTTGGATATTGCTCCGTAAAATAGATGGGAACGTTTAAAACTTTTGCACCTTTGACTAATTTTAAAATATTTTCTTGCAGAGATTTTCCTTTCCGCATAACTCCAATAATTCTTTCCTGAACATCAATAATCAAGAGTGCAGATTTTCCACGATCCAAAGTTTTACTGTGTGTTTTCATTCTACTCCTTTAATAATTTATTAATAATTTCTACTACTTCAGTTAAATTTTCTGCGGTATGACCCGGTATTTTATTTGATTTCTCATCTAGTGGAAATTTTGTTTTTCCAGTGGACATTAAAATTGT
>JAENZU010000335.1 GCA_016841125.1 Melioribacter sp.
AGAATCCATATTATCTGCCAGCATCTCTTCAAGAAAATCCGAATTTCCAATTATTACGTTGAGCGGAGTTCTAATTTCGTGCGACATTTGTGCAAGGAATTCGGTTTTTAGTTTGTCGGATTGTTCTGCTCTTTCTTTAGCTTCAATCAATTCTTTTTCATCATGTTTTTGTTCTGTGATGTCCTGATTTACACCATAGACTATATAAGTACGTCCCGAAGAATCTTTCAGAACTTTAAATTGAACACTTACGTTTGCGACTTCCCCATCGTCACGCAATACTCTTAACTCCTCCTTTCCAAGAAATTCCGGATTCGGTGAGCTTATCGCATCTAATAAAGCGTTAGCTAACATGCTTGCATCTTCGGAGTGGACAAGTCTCTTTGAGAATTCTTCGGCACTCATAGTATTGCCACCCTGCTTCTCAGTAGATGAGCCGTGTATGAGCCTGTAATACTGGTCATTAAAGGTAAAATGATCTGAGTAAACATCGTATTCCCAATAACCAAGTTTTGCTAATTCTGCTGCACTTGATAAATCAGTCTCCAGTTTTTTTCGTTCAGTAATATCCTCTTTAATGGCGAGATAATGTTCTATTTTTCCTTCCTCATTTACTATTGGTGATATTGCAGCCGATTCCCAAAAGAATTCTCCGCTTTTCTTTTTATTATGAAATTCTCCTTGCCATTCTTTACCAGAGGTAATGGTTTCCCAAAGAAATTTGTACTCACTTTTAGACTTATCTCCTGAACTAAATATTCGAGAATTTTTACCGATCAATTCATTTAA
The DNA here is from genome assembly GCA_016841125.1 of Melioribacter sp. Classification (GTDB taxonomy): domain Bacteria; phylum Bacteroidota; class Ignavibacteria; order Ignavibacteriales; family Melioribacteraceae; genus JAENZU01. The sequence continues at coordinate 790 of JAENZU010000335.1, forward strand.
TTTGTATCCAGTGATTTCCAATGCCTTCGGATTGGCGTATTCAATTTCTCCTTTAAGATTTGTAATAATTATTGAAACAGAACTTTGATCAACTGCTCTGGATAATTTGCGTAATTCATTTTCAGACCGTTTGCGCTCTGTTATGTCTCGAATGATCATACTAGCGAGTTCAAGATCTTTACTGTCTTTAAAAATTGCAGAGGAAAGCTCCACTGGAAATCGTCTTCCATCTTTCCGGACCATTGTTAATTCACCATGAGCTTTTCCGTTCAATGCCCGTTTGGATAAAAAAATTGATAACTGTGGGTCTGTTATATCCACAATATCCTCTGTCTCCAATTTGATAAGTTCCTCTTCCGTATATCCGAGCATAATGCTTGCTGCCTGATTTGCTGAAAATATTTTCCCCTCAGCAGAAGCGAATAATAGTGCATCTATACTGTTTTCAAAAAATGAGCGGTATTTGGTTTCACTTTCTTTCAATTCTCGTTCTAGTTCAACTTCTTGCATAACTCGTTGTATTGCAGGTGCAAGTTTGTTAAGGTGATGTTTGTGAACATAATCTTTGGCGCCGTATCGAAGCGCCTCAACTGCTCTTTCTTCACCAATTGTACCGGAAACAAAAATAAAGGGAATTTTCGGCTTGAGTTCATTTGCATATTTGAGAGCACTTATACCATTATAATCCGGTAATGAATTATCAGCGAGTATAACATCATATTCACTTTGGTGAATTGTTGATAAGTATTCTTTTTTACAAGTCGCTCTTGTAAGGGTGCATTTAATTCCTTCTTCGAATAATATATTTTTAATGATCTCAGCGTCTAGATCAACATCTTCAAGATGAAGGATTTGCAAATTCTCTTTCATATTTCGTTTCCAATATTTAACAAATACGTCTATCAAATAAATACTTCAAATAGTTTTGAAAATAAGTTTTTCATTCTTTCTGTGCTTCGTTTAAGGTTGTCCAAAATTCACCAAGCTTTTTTATAGCTCCCATAAAGTCTCCAAATTCTACCGGCTTAACCACATATGCATTCACACCTAATTCATAACACATATTAAGATCGGATTCTTCTTTCGATGATGTTAATACAACAACAGGAATTGTCTTAAGTGCAGGCTCTGCCTTGATTGTACGGAGAACTTCAATACCATTTAGACGGGGCATTTTTAGATCTAACAGCATTAAAGACGGATTTCCGGTTTTTCTTCCGGTATATTCGCCCCGTTTAAATAGGTAATCTAAAGCTTCCGCTCCATCTTTAACAACGGCTATTGAGTCCCCAAAGTTATATTCACTAAGAGCGTTGATCGTTAATTCCACATCATTCGGATCATCTTCCGCCAACAAAATACTTTTAATTTTTATACTACGCATAGTATTTCTCCTTTTATAAAATTATCTTTTAACTTTCAGAAGGCACAAAGAATTTTTCTTATTATTAATTTGCAAAGTTGAATATATTCTTTCATTTTTTGAGCATTTTATTTTTTATCCCTTTGGGAATTGTAAAAGAAAACTCGGCTCCTTCGTCTACTTTCCCTTCTCCCCAAACATCTCCTCTATGCATTTGGGCTATCCTGCGAACATTTGCCAGACCGATTCCGGTTCCTTCAAATTCATCTGTTCTATGGAGGCGTTGAAATACACCAAAGAGTCGTTCAGAATAAGCCATATCGAAACCCGCACCATTATCTTTTATTGTAAGTATATGTCTTTCCTCTTCTTCTGTAGCCTTTAGCGAGATAATCACTTCTTCTTTATTCATACTGAATTTTATTGAGTTACTAATTAGGTTTTGATAGACCAGTTTTATCAAGTCATAATCTGCTTGTATCTTTGGTAATTTATCTATCTGCCAATTAATTTTTCTATTTCCCACTTGCGGCTGTAATTCCATTATTACTTCTTTTACTAGCATATTAAGATCAACTTCCTTAAGAATTAATTTTGTCCTACCCGTTCTTGAATATGCAAGGAGTTCATCAATAAGACCACTCAATTTTTTAGACGCTTGAGAAATTATATCCAGATAGCGTTTAACGGAATCATCTGCTTTTTCAAATATTTTTTTTCTGAGCATTTCTATAAAACCATCAATGTGCCTAAGAGGTGCACGAAGATCGTGCGAGACCGAATAAGAAAATGATTCCAATTCTTTGTTTGCCTTTTCCAATTCAACCGTACGTTCAATTACTCTCCCTTCAAGTTCTTGATTCAATTTTATAATTTCTTTTAGCGCCTGTTTACGTTCGGTTATATCATAGCCTTGTGCAATTGTAGCAATAATATTTTTTCCTTCTTTATCAAAAACATTTGCGGAATTCCACAGGAGAGTCCCAACTAAACCATCGGATTGAAGAATATTAATTTCAACAACTTCCATCCGTTCACCATCAAGAGTTTTTCTGATGAGTTCCATCGAATTATCACTTTCCGCAGGCGGGAACAGAATTTTTAGAGATTTGCCCATTACATCTTTTTCAGTTTTTCCGGTTATAGTTTCAAAGGCTTTGTTAAATCGTGTGATTTTATATTGCGTATCCCAGACAATGATTGGGGCATTGGCGTAATTGAGCAATTTTTCCAGATACTCGTTTGTTTCACGGTGTACTTCGTTAGCAACTATTAATTCAACTGCACGTTTTTCTTTCTCCCTATTTTGAAAGACAAGCTCTTTGTTAGCAATGATTAGTTCAGCGGCACGTTTTTCTCTCTCGGTGTTTTGATAAACAAGCTCTTCGTTAGCAATCAGCAATTCTGCAGCGCGTTTTTCTTTCTCGACGTTTTGGAAAGCAAGTTCTTTGTTTGCAATTATTAACTCATCTGCACGTTTTTCCTTCTCTCTGTTTTGATAGATTAGTTCTTCGTTGGCAATGATCAACTCTGCGGCGCGTTTCCCCTTTTCCCCGCTCTGAAAGGCCAGTTCTTTGTTCGCAATTATTAGTTCAGCGGCACGTTTCTCTTTCTCCGAGCTTTGAAAAGCAAGCTCTTTGTTAGCGATGAATAACTCATTTGCACGTTTTTCTTTTTCCTCGTTCTGGAAGACAAGTTCTTCGTCAGCTATGGATAGTTCATCTGCACGTTTTTTTTTCTCTTCTTTTTGAAAAGCAAGTTCTCTGCTGATTTGAATTATTTTTTCGTTTTCGGCAATTTCACTTTCTTCACCTGAAGATTTACTTTTGACTTTCGATATAGGTGAATTATTAGTCTGTTTTATCTTTTCATTTTTATCGACCTTCGCCAAGATAACCTCACATTCATTTATTCATTTAAATTTTTAATACAATCCTTCGCACATTATATTATGTAGAAAAAAGGGACTATACTATAGAGCAAGGGGATGAAAGAGAGACTACATCTTATGGGTCAACCGGAAATCATATTTTTTTTAATAGCAGGGATTAATGAAGGTGAAGGAATCGTGAAATAAAAAACACTCCCCTTATTTATTTCACTCTCAACCCAAATTTTACCACCGTGCATTTCAATAAATTCTTTGCAAAGTAATAAACCTAAACCTGTGCTGGCTTCACCATCAGTTCCTTGCGTACTGATTTTTTCCTCAATCTTGAAAAGCCTCTTAACATTTTTTTCAGGTATCCCTACACCATTATCTGTAACTGAAATTATTATAGTACCGTCCTCTGCCTGTTCGGATTTAAGCACCACAGTTCCTCCTTCTCTGGTGAATTTAACCGCATTAGATAAAATATTTCTGAGCACAGTGCCTATCATTTTTTCATCAGCTGCAATTTTCTGTGCATTACCATTTTCATGGATGATCGAAATATTTTTTTGTATGGCTCGCTGGTTAATGGAATCTATACTTTGAATAATAATTTTAGATAAATTTA
>JAENZU010000336.1 GCA_016841125.1 Melioribacter sp.
GTTCAACTCGAATTCAGAACCGCTGACGGAATTTTCCAATTCCTTCAATTCACTTTCAAATTGGTCGCGCTCAATTCTTGTGGTATCTAATTCTGCAGATAAAGACTGAATTTTATTTTCTTTTAGATTTGATTCTTCGGCAAACTTTTTTATTTCATCCTGTGATTTTTCAATCTCTTCCGAGGACTTGTTTTTTTCAAATTCCATTTGAGAAATTTGTTTATCAATATTATTGATTTCGTTGGTAAGAATTTTACCCTGCTCGGAAAGTGAAGTTAAATTAATAGACGAAATTCTCTTTTCGGTATCTTCAATTTTCTCTTTTAACTCTTCCAGCCTTTTTTCATAGTTCGGGTAATCGTTCCTTAGATTTTCCAGCATTTGCCGACGCCCGAAAAGTGTTTCGTCTAATTTCGGCGAAGAGCCGGCTTCAATCACCCCATTGTTCTGTACTAAGTCACCGTTCAATGTTGCAAAACTGAACTCAGGATATTTATTGTAAAGTTCCAATGCCGATTTGAGATCTTTAGTAATAACAGTTTTAGTCAAAACTTTCTTAAAATAGGGGAGCCATCTTTTATCCGATTTAACGAGCTCTAAAGCCCAAGCATGGAAAGCACCATCTTTTTCTATTTTCTTTTTCTTACGGTTAGAATTGAATTCATTCAATTTTTCGATCAAAGATTTTTTCCCATTTCCGGAATCGTTTAGTAAGAAAAATGAAGCTTTCCCGAGATCATTCTGGCGTAAATAGTCAATTGCTTTTTGAAGCGTCCCGAAATCTTCAATCAAAAGATTGTTTAAAACAGATTTTAAAGATGCTTCAAGCGCAAAACGGAATTCTTCGTCAGTGTTGCCTACATCAGCAAATAAGGTTTTTTCCTTTTGCGACCACTCAATATTTTCAATTAAAACTTTCGATCCTTTTGATACACCTTCGAGATTCTGAATTAGAGTTTGGAAAAATTCGATCTTATCTTTTAGAGCATTAAGTAAACCACGCTCTTCCATTTCTTTTTCCCTCAACTCCGAGAGTTCTTTTTCAAGAGACTCTTTATATTTTAGCTGCTCAACATATTTTTGTTCGGAAATTTCAAGTTTCTGCTGAGTTGAGTTTTTTTCATTTTCAAGATCTTCAAGATAACCGACGGTCTTTGCAATGTTATTTGTTATTTTCTGAATTTTATCGTTAAGGCTTTCTATAGATTGATTGAGATTAGTATATGCGTCTTTAAGATTTTCAAGAGTATTTTCTTTTGATGTAATATCTTTAAATTTATCTAATGCCTCATCACTTTTAGTTTTTAGAGTTTCTCTTTTTTGCGAAACTTCTTCTTGCAGACTGCTGATAGTTACACTTTCTGCATTTAAATTGGTTTCTTTCTCTTCAATTAAATTCCCGAGGCTTACTACTTTCGAACTGTTTTCAGAAATGATTTCTTCGTTTTCTTCCTTCTGATAATGCAATTCTTCTAATTCGCTTTTATACCTTTCGAGATTCATCTCAAGCGATTTAAGTCTTTCCTCCGCAACAGAAATTAACCTTTTAACATCGTGTATTAAATCCGACTGTTCACTTATCTCGTTTCTTTTAAGTCGAAGTTCGGAATCCACTTCATTTATTTTGGAACGGAATACGATGAGTTCATTTTCAATTTTCTTTATCTGACTGTCAACATCAAGTTTTCTGGTATTGCTCAGTTCTTTAGATTCTGCTAAACTGCTCTTATCCCTATTGTACCGGAAAAAATTTCTTTCTGCCAGATCCAATTCTTTTTCCCTTAGTATCGATTGAATCTGATTATACTTATCAGCTTTTTTCGCCTGCCGTTCCAGCGAGCGAACATTCTTTTCAACCTCAGACACAATATCGTTAACGCGGGTTAAATCTGATTTTACATCTTCCAGCTTTTTTAACGAATGTTTTCTTCTAAGCTTATATTTATTAACTCCCGCAGCTTCCTCAAACATTCTCCGCCTTTCTTCCTGTTTACTGCTGAGGATGGTTTCTACCATTTTCAATTCGATTACTGAATAGGCGTTCGTGCCCATTCCGGTATCCATAAACAGGTTAGTAATATCTTTCAGCCGGCAGACATTGTTATTCAGAAGATATTCACTTTCACCCGATCTAAAAATTCTACGGGTAATCTTCACTTCGGTGTATTCAGTGGGGAGAACATTATTGTCGTTCACTAGTGTAAGCGCTACCTCGGACATTCCCATCGGCTTACGGGTTCGCGTACCGTTGAAAATAACATTTTCCATTTTATCGGATCGGAGTGTGCTGCTTTTCTGCTCACCCAAACTCCACCGCAAAGCATCAACTATATTGGTTTTGCCGCACCCGTTTGGACCAACAATGCCGGTAATGCCTTTGGTGAATTTTATATTGGTTCGCGATGCGAACGATTTAAATCCGAATAATTCTAATTTAGATAGATACAAATTCTTAACACCGTTATAGTTTCATTAACTGGTATTGCTTGACAGAATTGATAATATAATAGACTGTCGATTCAGTTAGATGGTAGTAAAGTATAATTCCGCCCGCAATTAACAATAGAGTAACCATAGTATAAAAATATACCGTGATGGCTCTAACATCAAAAATTACGTATATACCTTTCATTATTCTCTGGAAAATCCAAAAGCCGTACAATCCAAGGAAAATAAATATATAATTATTGAACGAGCCAGTAATTAAAACTCTGTAAAGTACAAGTTCAACCGGCAGTAAAATAGTTAGCGGAAGAATTGCCCAAATAACAACAAAATATATATTCGAGTAAAAAACTTTTTGCCTTGCAAAAAATGAAGCCAATTTAAATGAGGCAGTAATTAAAATGAACAGCAATATGGAAAATATCATCAGATAAAAAAGAGCCTGGGCAGGATTCCAAGCAAGGTAGCCGGCAACGAGAAGTAAATTTTGACTTCCGAATGAAAGAAGTATTTTTTCTACGAGCACATTGTTTTTGAAGAAAAAGAATAAATTTGTAAGCAGTAATGCATGCGAACCTAATATAATAATTAAGAGCAGACTGGAATGAACGCCGGAAAGTATTCTGTGATCCCGAATATCTGCAAAAAAATTATAGGGGCGCAGTAATGCACGTGTCGCATCTTCACGGAATTTCCTTTTTGAGTTTATCAATATTCCCATTGCAACCGCCAAAAATAAACCGAACACAATAAACAAGAGGGGAGAATCGTCTGTTTTGCTGCCAATCGGTACGGTAACCCTTTCACCATTATTCAGTTTAGATTGAAGCACTTTATACGAAATCACATTGGTATTTTTTTCTCGATTTATTATCCCAACTTTGTACAACTTTTCCCGGTTAAAACTCAAACTGAGTGAATAAAAATCACCCTTATAGTTATTAAGTGTGCTAATAAAAAAACCGCCTAGGTTTTTGGTTTTGCTGAACTCACTTAAATCCTCAAAATATTTAGCCTGAGCTTCAGATGAAAACTCATGAAGATAGCCGCTGCTGCTGCCGTTAAAAACCGGGTAGGAAGCTTCTGAAATAAATACTCTTTTACGTCCAATCAAACTTGCAAGATCTTCAATGTTGGATTCGTAGAGAGCTGGAGATTCTGTAAATAATTCCAATCCAATTAAATCTAGACTAGCTATTTCGTTTTTCGGGACACCTTTAAATGAGGCATATGTAATTTTGCTGCCGGAGTTTTTAACCTCTGAAGCTAATGAAGAAATGAAATCTGCATGTATTTCAGAATCAGCTAAATACCCGCTGCCGAGACCAATTCCGGTAACTGAACTATAATTTTTATAGGACGTAATTAACTGTTTTAGATAACCCGAAGCTCTTTCCGAAAAATCGGTGCTGGAAGTAAATTCCTCCGGAACAGAATCCAGCGGTAAATCTATAAACGCGAAAAGTCCAAATTTTTGGCAAAGATATAAGGCGTAAGGATGAGGATGTTCTTTTGCGAAACGTACAGAATTAAATCCAATATTTTTAATGGTTCTAAAATCCGATTCCAATTCATTAAAAGTTACTAGAGTTTCATTTTTTAAATTAAACTGAATATACGTAACCCCGTTCAATTCAATCTCCTCATCATTCAGTTTAATTGAATCTTTGCTAAAGACTAAATTTGAGATAGACAAAATTTTGGTTGTTTCATCGATTATCTCATCATCCTTTAATAGGGTGATGCGGCATTTATAAAAATTGGGTGATGACGGACTCCATAATTTGGGGTTGTTCATTTGGTAACTAGCTTCATCAGCAAACTTGGAGTTATCTCTAAAATCAAATTTTTTTGTTCGAATACTATCAACTAGAATACCGGAATTGTCGAAAATTTTAATGTAGTATTTATAAGTATGTTCTAAAGTGTCAGGTTCAAGAATTTTTTTGCTGCCGGCAAATTCAAAATTGAAGTTTAATTCCGCCTTACTATACTTTTCATTTAACTGGAAATTAACCGAGAAATTAGAAATGCCTTCATTCGGCACCAGACTTAAGTAAACATCCCGCACTAATCCACCTACATTTGGTGGAAATAGAAATCTTTGTTTAAGAGGAATTGTATTTCGGGAATTGAGCCCGCTGCTGATCTTAACAGTTATCTTATTTTTCGATTGAAAATTAAATAGATCCTTCGGGAGTTCTAC
>JAENZU010000337.1 GCA_016841125.1 Melioribacter sp.
CAAGATTCATTGCCGGAATGGCAACCTGACCCATACTAAAATCTGCAGGATAAATAGCCGGCTCAACAACGTAAATTAAAAAGAGTTTTGCACTGAATTTTTTAGAGAAATCTACCGCATACCGGAGTGCATTTTTGGAGTAATCGGAAAAATCAATCGGGACTAATATTTTGCTTATCATTTCCATTCTCATTCTCCTCTGCTAACTCGAAATATTTATTATATAAATTGAAAAAGTCGTTGTTGAGATTACGAAGCCTAAATGCGACTATTCTAGAAAGTCCTTTTAAAATATTAATTCCAACTTTAGGAAATCTTTCAAGAAATTCATCTAAATCCGGTTTGAATATTACAGCCATATTTGTATCTACAACTGCTACAGCAGAGGCTGATCTGGGAGCATCATCTAACAAAGCTATTTCTCCCAAAAAGTCACCGCGCCCAAACTTTGCTAGAACAATTTTGTGTTCCTCGGAAGTATTCTGAGTTACCAAAACCTCTCCATCTCGAATGATATACAATGCAACTCCGGGGTCACCTTGAAGAAAAATATACTCTCCGGCAGTATAAATTCTGGAATGTGTTAATTTGACTAGCTCCTTTAAGTGCTTTGAATCCAAATCCTTAAAAGGTGGCATTGTCAAAAGCACTGTTTCCAAATCATCCTTTGAAGTGGGAGTTTTGAAAAAATTTACCCAATAACTGCTCTTTTTTAAAGTTATATTATTATTCATTGCACTCTCCTAAAATATTCCGGACTCCGCAATCCGCCAGATTTTCTGACATGGAAATTTATTTTGATATAACGCCATTCCAATTATAACTGAATCAATACCAAATTTTGAAGCTTCTTCAACATTTGCAAGATCTTTGTAACCGGATACCCCGCCTGAAAGGGTAACGTGTTTTCCGGTAGCTATAGCGATATTTTTAGAAAGTTCGATATTCGGACCTAGCATCATACCATTTTTTTCTACATCGGTTACAATAAATCTTGAAGCTCCTAATTTAACTAAATCTTTGGCATATGCAACGGGATCACAACCGGTTTTTTGCTTTCTGCCTCGAATAACAACTTCATCCTTAACAACATCAATAGCTGCTGCAATTTTTGAATGGCCGAAAGTTTCAATAATTCTTCGGAATTCTTTTGGATTTTCAAAAGCTAATGAACCGATCACTAACCTGTAAACACCGAGGTTGATTGCTTCTTTTGCATCTTCAAAATTTCTAATTCCGCCGCCGTATTGAACCGGGATAACCACGGAATTACAAATCTCTTCTATAATTTCAAAATTTGTATGTGAATGATCGTGAGCAGCGTTGAAATCAACCACATGAATCGCTTTAGCATTTTCCGTGCGCCAAATCATTGCCATTTCCACAGGATCATTATCATATTCAGGGCAGTTCAATTCAGGTATTCCCTGCACAACTCTTACTGTTTTTCCGTTTTTTATATCTATTGATGGTATAACTAATATCGAACTCATTTACACTTTCCACTTACCATTATTTTTTATTGTTTTTCTGCTGATTATCAATTTTTGAATCTCACTGGTTCCTTCAAAAATTCTTAGAATTCTTGCATCGCGGTAAAATCTTTCTATTGGTATTTCGCGAGAAAATCCCATTCCTCCGTGCAACTGAAGCGCCTTATCAGCAACTTCGGAAACAGCCTCCGAACAGTATAGTTTTACAATTGCAGCGTCTGTTGTAATATCACCTCCGTCATCATATTTTTCTGCCGCACGGTATAGCATACTTTCCATTGCATAAATTTGAGAAGCCATATCGGAAATCATAAACTGAATTGCTTGAAATTTAGAAATTGATTGATTGAATTGTTTTCTTTGATTTGCAAATTCGACCGATAATTCGAGCATTTCTTTTGCCGCACCCAAACAGCAGGCGCCAATTCCTAATCTACCGGCATCTAAAGATTTCATCGCAATTAAAAATCCGCGTCCTTCAACACCAATCATATTTTCCGGGGGAATAGGTACATTTTCAAAATAGACTGCGGTTGTTGAACTTCCCCGGATGCCTATTTTTTTTTCATTGGGACCGATACTAACTCCGGGAAAATCTTTTTCGACCACAAATCCGGTAATGCCTTTTTCTGTTCTTGCAAAAACCGAAAATACATCGGCAATTGCACCATTTGTAATCCACAATTTTTCTCCATTCATTATCCAATTTGTTCCGTCAAAAGCCGCTTCAGTTTTAATATTGAATGAATCGGAACCTGCACTGGCTTCTGTTAGAGCAAATGCGGCAATTTTTTCTCCCGTAGTCAACGCGGGTAGATATTTCATTTTAAGTTCTTCAGAACCGCCTAAATATATTGCATTTGCACCTATTGATTGGTGTGCACCAATCAATGCGGCTGTTGAACCGCATGCGCGTGTTACTTCTTCCTGTGCAATGCAGTATCCGACTTCACCAAATCCGCCTCCGCCATATTTTTCCGGGAAGTAAGTTCCTAAGATTCCCATTTCGCCCAATTTCTTTATCAATTCTTTTGGAATTTCTTCGTCTTCATCTATCTTTTTTGCAAGTGGACGAATCTCAGAATCTGTAAATTCTTTAACCGTCCTTCTAAGCATTTTTTGATCTTCGCTAAATTTCAAATTAGTATATCCATATTCTTTTTGATTAAAACAAAGTAAAATACATAAATACAAAAGTAAAAGAAAATTTAAGATTAATATACTGAGAGCAGTGATTTTAATACATTAATAAACAGTTACCTTAACCGATATTTTCTTAATTTTACAAACATGATATTGAAGAATCTAAAGAATTATTTTTAGGGATTATTAAAGATACACATATCCACAAATAAAAATAGGAAATATTAAATGTCTAAAACGAATGAGAATTTAAAGGAAGCTTTTGCAGGTGAAAGTCAGGCAAATAACAAATATTTAAACTTTGCGAAAAAAGCTGAAAGAGAAGGTTTCCCAAACATTTCAAAATTATTTAAAACCGCCGCTGAAGCAGAAAGAATTCATGCCGAAGGTCATCTTAAAGCTTTAGATGGAATAGGTACAACGGCAGAGAATCTTAAAGCAGCCATTGACGGCGAAACTTACGAATACGCAGAGATGTATCCGCCGATGCTTAAAGAGGCTAGGGAAGAGGGACACAAAGCAGCAAGGATGTTCGAGTATGCAGAGCAGGCTGAAGCAGTTCACGCAAAACTTTACAAGCTTGCTTTAGTATTTGCAATGCAGGGTAAAGATCTCGATAGAGATGACATCTATTTATGCCCGGTGTGCGGTCATATCGAATTTGGTAAACCTGAAGAAAACTGCCCAATCTGCGGCACCGTTGCCTCTAAATTTACTAATCTTTAATTCAAAAAATAATCTTAAAATTGAAATCCCGAATTTTTTCGGGATTTCTTTATTAATTTAAGCTAAATTATCCTATAATTATTATCCTCAAACTATAATCAAAAAAAATATGGATGAGAGAATACTGGAGTTAGTTAAATCGAGACCAATTCTTTTTGATTCTATTAAGAAGATTAAAAATAGAATATCTCCTACAAAGCGACCTTCCCAAATTTTGTTGGATCAATTTTCTCGAACCCAAAATGGTAAAATAAATTTTATTCAAATTGGCGCTAACGATGGTTTAAGAAATGATCCGATTCGTTTTTTTGTGGTTCGTGATAAATGGAATGGATTATTTGTTGAACCTTTGCCTAATGTGTTTCCTCTGCTGAAAAAAAATTACGCGTATCTAAAAAATCCAAATTTATTTTTTTTAAATGCTGCAATATCTGACTCTGAATCTGAAATTTTACCTTTTTATAGTTTTAATACCCAATTTCTAGACAGGTTTTCTGAAGGAGAAAAACTGGATTTCCTTAGAAAATCATCATTCGAAAAAGAACATTTACTAAAATTCATTGACCCTAAAGAAAATTTCGATGACATTTTAACTTCAATCGATGTCAAATGTATGACATTAAAGAAAATTGTAGATGATTTCTTTAAGCAAGATAATTTAGATCTTTTAGTGATTGATGTTGAGGGGTATGAGCAAAAAGTGATCTCTCAAATAAATTCTTTAGACTCACTTCCAAAAGCTGTTTTTTTTGAAATAAGGCACATGGGACCTTCGAAAGAAGATATATTTTTATTTTTGGAAAACCTTAAATACAAAATACACGATCTGAAAGATGATGCTTTTGCAGTATTGAAATAACCAGATTAAGTATTCTTTAAAATTAAAATAGAAAAGTCACTCGATATTTTTCACCAAATGACTTTTCAAAAAAAATTAAACTAAATTATTTTGAGTTTGTTCCGAATCGATCTGGTTGTGTGAAGAATCGCCGTGATAACTGCCGCTGCAGCCATAAGTGAAGAGGGATAGTAATGACAACACTGCTAAAATTCTTAACATTTTCTTCATGTAACCTCCCTTTAAAATTATCAATTCTTTTTAGTATCCGAAATCACTATTAGATGTCAGATATTTGATTCGAAGGTAATCTAAGAATATTTAATAATCAAGTTTTGAATGTGTTGATTTACTAAAGATTATTTATTTATGAAATTAGAATAAGTTCCGTTGTCGCATTTATTTTTATTGAATTAGCAACCTTTCCGCTTTTTTTGCGTCT
>JAENZU010000338.1 GCA_016841125.1 Melioribacter sp.
ATTGTCTCCGTCGATTTTCTTGTCGTAATGTTTTTATTCATTCTCATCATAATATTCATGATGAATTTTGTAATTCAAGTAAATAAAAAGTTTGGACCGGGTAATTTGCGGAAAATGATAACCGGCAAATATCATCAGCCGATTGAGGAAGAAAGAATTTTTATGTTTCTGGATTTAAACGACTCAACAACGCTAACGGAACAATTGGGCAGTAGTTTATACAGCAGGATGCTGAAAAATTGTTACTACGATCTCACCGATGTTGTAGTAAAATATGAAGCGGAAATCTATCAATACGTTGGCGATGAGGTTGTATTGAGTTGGAATGTTAAGAAGGGACTTGATAAACTTAATTGTCTAAAGACATTTTTTGCTTTCGAAAAAACACTAAATGAACGCGGGGAATTTTATGAAAAGCAATTTGGATTTAAACCAGAATTTAAAGCCGGTATGGACGTCGGCAAAGTTACAGTAACGGAAATTGGAGAGATAAAGAGGGAGATTGCATTTCATGGAGACCCGTTAAATACTGCATCAAGAATTTTAGATCAATGTAAATTGCTGCATAAAAAATTGTTGATATCCGAACATCTTGAAAATAAATTAAATGGTTTCGGAGATTTTAAGAAAAGTTATATTGGCGAGGTGCACTTAAAAGGTAAAAGGAAAAATGTTAATTTATTCAGCATTGAATATGAAAAATAATTTTTACAAAATATGAAACAGGATGAAAAAAAAGTATAACAGAAATAGCATAACGACAAAGGAACTGCGAGCATTGTCCGCTTACCTTCAGAACCTTAGGGAGGAAGAAGTTGAAAAAATTTCACAAGATATTCATGATGAACTGGGTCAAAAACTTACGGCGGTGCAGATTGAATTAGGGGTGTTGATCAATAGAGTTACCAAAGGCAAAATCAGTCATTCGAATAAAGACAAACTCTTGTCCGCACTCGATAATATCTCAGTAATGGTTGAAGAAACTATTCATTCAACAAAATCGCTGTTGAAAAGATTACGCCCCGAACTATTGGAAGAACTTGGTCTGATAGGTGCCATAAACTGGTATTTTAATGATTACGAACCGATAAGAAAATTTAATTGTGAATTTGTTACGAATGCCGAAGAAAAAAATTTTTCCAAAGAAGTATCACTTGCAGTTTACCGGATTGTCCAAGAAGCGTTGACAAACATTGTGAAACACTCCCACGCTAAAAATGTTTTGATTAACTTAAGAATAAAGAAAAGGAACTTTGAGCTGGAAATAATTGATGATGGTATTGGTTTTAATGTTGAGAACAAAAAAAATCATAAAGGGTTCGGTCTCTTAGGTATTAGGGAAAGGGTGTTTTCGCTTGGCGGTAAATTCCAACTCATTTCGGAACCAAATGAAGGCACAAAACTATTTATTGAAATGGCAGCTAATGCAGAGGAATTATAAATGATAAACATTTTTATAGCTGATGATCATCCCTTAGTCCGTGCAGGTTTTAAAAAACTTATCGAAGATGAAATTGATCTTCAAGTTGTGGGGGAGACAGGAGACAATGGCGACCTTCTCTCTTTACTGAAAGACTCCAAAACCGATATCTTAATTCTAGATGTAAAGATGCCTTCGAAGAATGTGATTGAAGTAATTAAGGAAGTAAAAACCTTTCACTCGGAAATAATGATTTTAATCATTAGTATGCTGCCAGAAACACATTACACTATACGCCTAATTAAAGCTGGAGCGGCGGGATACATAACTAAAGATAAGGCTTTAAAGACATTGGTTGAGGCTATTAGAATATTGATCAAGCGTGGAAAATATATAAGCTCAAATCTGGCAAACATCTTAATGAATGAACTAGAAAAAGATAATTATGAATTTCCTCATCGAAATCTTACAGATAGAGAATATGAAGTTATGTGCCTTTTGGCAAAAGGGCTAAAAGTAAAAGAAATCGCAAAACAGATAAACCTAAGCAAAAGTACAGTGCACACATACCGAAGCCGAATACTCAGCAAGATGAATCTAACTACTACTATTGACCTTGCCCGTTATGCCATGGAAAATAATTTGCTTTAATAATTGTAGCAATTTTTGCTACAAGACATTGGTAAATCCTACCATTTCAAAATCGTAATATTTACTACTTTCACCTGGAATCGTTTTAGTATACTTAATTAGATGAAAGATTAAGTATATGTTAATTGTTCAAGTAATTATAGCGTTCTTAACTGCAGCAGTGATTATGTTGCTCTTATTCTCAATCTACAGAACCCAGAAAATTAAAGGAAAAGAAAAACCCTCTGGGTACGGAGTTATATTTTTATTGATGTTTTTAATTACATGGGCGGGAGGTTTGTGGATTGAACCTTTCGGACCGAATGTTAAAAACGTTCCATTGCTCCCATTTATACTGAGCGGATTTTTTGTTCTTTTGTTGCTGGTAGTATTCAGATTTCCCGTAGAAAGGAAATTAAATACAAAGCGGATAGAAAAAAAGAACAGGATGATTGAAAACGCGCTTAGATTTTTCTACTGGCTGCTGATAATCGCAATCAGTTCTTCAATCATTACATGGTATTTGATCTTTTATAAAAACTAACTAGGAGGATAAAATGTTGCGAAGCTTAAAAGAAATATTTGGTTATGATATCAAAGCTACCGATGGGAAATTCGGTACAGCAGAAGATTTTTATTTTGATGATGATAAATGGATTATTAGATATTTAATTGTTGATACCGGCTCATTTCTCTCAAGACGATTAGTATTGATATCACCATCTTCAATAGATGAGCCCAGTTGGAAAGCCGGAGAAGTTCCTGTTGATCTTTCTAAAAAGCAGATAGAAAATAGTCCAAAAATCTCGACCGATCTTCCAATTTCGCGCCAGCATGAAATTCAACTGGCTGATTACTATCAATGGCCTGTTTACTGGGGTGTTGGTCATACAGCCGGTACTGGTTATGTTATTCCAAAAGTTGATGCAGAGAATGACCTAGAAAACGATGAAGATTACGATTCCAATTTAAGAAGTTCGAGCGAGGTGCTTAACTATCACATTAATGCTAATGATGGAAATATAGGCCACGTTGAGGATTTTATTATGGATAATGATGATTGGGTAGTAAGATACTTGATTGTTGACACCTCTAATTGGATGCCGCTTGCAAAAAAGGTCTTGGTAAGTCCCATGTGGATTAATAAGATAGATTGGCAGAGGAAAATTGTTGACGTCGATTTGAAAAAGGATACGATTAAAAATAGCCCTGAGTTCGATCCTAATCAGCCTATCAACAGGGAATACGAAGTAAAATTATATGATTACTACGGAAGACCAAAATATTGGATTTAAAAAAATAATAAGGAGAAATTATGTTTAATGTTTATTGGCAGGAGACTGACAAAATTGAATTTACAATAAGTGATAATTTTACTGCCGCGGAGTTCAAACAGATTGTGCATCATATTGAATCTCTTATGGCGATGTACGGTAAAGTGAGCGTACTGTTTGACGCCGTCGGTGCGGTAAAATACGACTTTAAAATTGTCATTGAAGATTTCGATTTTTATCAAAAGTATAAAGATAAACTAGGCAGAGTTGCAATTGTATCGGACGGTAAATTCGAAAAGTGGTTTTTAAATACGTTTTCCAAATTCAGTAATACCGAAATCAAACACTTTGAAAGTGATAAAATTGAAGCAGCCCGTAAGTGGATCTTTCCCTCAAAATTACCTGCTTAAAGTACAATAGGTTGCGAGATAGAAATGTTAAGAACCATGAAAGAGCTGCGCTGCTTTAGTGTTTGGAGTGGAGACGGACTAATAGGAAAACTGCACGATATATACTTCAACCCCCTTGATTGGGGTGTTGAATCTTTCTTGTGTGACTCTGATTACAAACTGACGAATAGAGCACTATTGATGTCGGTAAAAGATGTAAGTAAAGTTGACTGGAAAGATAGATTATTTATTGTGAATATTATACAAGATCAACTCGATGGCTCAGCACTGCCTGTGAAAAATAGCACGGATAAGCTTGATAAAGATGATAAGGATGAAAGTAATCTCGAGCTTAAACTTAGCAGAGAGACTACCGGAATTGATGTGCGAACTGAAAAAGAAAAAATCGGCTACGTTGAAGATCTGTATATAGATATCGAAAACTGGAAAGTAAGATATCTGCTTCTGAATACACTAGATTCTATGGATGAGAAGAATAAGCTAATCATTCTGCCCGGATGGATTGATTGGAAGCAATGGAATGAGCCGGAAGTTTTTGTTAATAAAAACAATTTTCAATTGTTAAATAGTCCCGATTATGATTTTAATTTTCCACTTAATCGTGATTATGAAAACTCTTTCTTCAATTACTACAAAGAAGAAAAATATTGGATCAGTAAATAAGATGGTCGACAGAAAAATGAATAACGAAAAAAAGAAAAATAAATTCAGGAAAGTTCCGAATCAGCAATTTAATTTTACCGGTCTATGGAAATACCTGCTTATTTTTTTAGCAGTATGGTTTATCTACAGTTACTTTGCAAGAAATATGGTAGAGCAAAGGGTAGAGATTTCATACTCTGAATTAAAATCTGAGATAATTAATAATAATGTTAAAGAAATAACGTTTGAAGGCGAT
>JAENZU010000339.1 GCA_016841125.1 Melioribacter sp.
GAAAAATCTTCGGGTCTGACACCAAGCGTAATTTGGGGGTCATTATATTTTTTAAACCGGTCGGAATATTTTGCCGGTATATTTACTAATATTTCTGCGCCTACAGTAAATTGATAATTTTGATTAACAGATAATTTCCCTTCGATAAAGTTCATCGCCGGACTGCCGATAAAACCAGCCACAAATTGGTTCGCCGGATTATTGTATAGATTTAATGGTGTATCTAATTGCTGCACAATACCGTCTTTCATTACAACAATTCTATCCCCCATCGTCATTGCTTCTGTCTGATCGTGAGTAACATAAATCATAGTAGCATTTAAGCGCTTGTGGAGTTTTGAAATTTCCGTACGCATCTGCACCCGCAGTTTTGCATCTAGATTACTCAACGGTTCATCAAATAGAAATACTTTAGGGTGACGGACAATTGCTCTTCCCACAGCAACTCTTTGCCTTTGCCCGCCTGACAGAGCTTTCGGTTTGCGGTTAAGGTAGTCTTGCAAATCTAAAATCTTTGCAGCATCCGATACCCTTTTATTTATTTCATCTTTAGAATACTTCCGAAGCTTTAATCCGAACGCCATATTATCGAACACTGTCATATGCGGATACAAAGCATAATTCTGAAAAACCATCGCAATGTCCCTATCCTTCGGTGGCTGATCATTTACCACTTTACCATCTATTAAAATTTCACCTTCGGTAATCCCCTCCAATCCGGCAATCATTCTTAGCGTGGTTGACTTTCCGCATCCCGAAGGTCCCACGAGAACTACAAACTCTTTGTCTTCAACTGTGAGGCTAATATTGTCAACTACCTTCGCGTCACCGCTGTAAACTTTGGATATATTTTTTAATTCAACCTGTGCCATATTTTTCCCAAATAAATTTAATTAAAATTTATTTTGATTTTATTTCCATTTTCTTTCTGAGTAAATCCAAATTCAATTTTCTGAACTCTGTCTTCTAATACTCTTACATTAAATGCTATATTCTCTTCATCCCCAATAATAATGCTTTTTAATGGCATTGGAGAAACTAAGTGGATTACGACATTATTCCCTTTAAAAGATTTTGTTTCGAATGAAAGTGTTTTTGAACTTGCCAAATAGACCGGTTCACTTATTTTAGAATTCACCTTTGTGATCATTGGTGTTGTAAGGCTCCCAAGTTCAATTACAATTTCTTTAGCTTCTTCCTCTTCAATCTCCGGAATGATTGACGAAGGTGCGGATTTACCATTATATGTTAATGATGAAATATACTTACCTTTACCCTTTATTGAAACTGGAATTAACCTGCCGTCTAAAGTTAAATTAAGATTTACGGAATCTGTATCCTCCGGTAAAAACGGATCTACCGAAATGTTCCATTCATTTTCCCTAATTCCGTATAAATTATAGAGTGTATAAAGATACCATCCGCCTGCCCATAAAAATTGAGGTTTGTCAATTTTACCATAGAATTTAGGATTCTCTTTATCACTTACTCTGTATTCATACATTGCGGGCTGACCATTCGGACTATTGATAACACCATCCAATGTCATTATTTTTTTGACGAACTCATAGGCTTCCTCATTACTGTTATTGCTGATTAAGCCGAGTACATACCATGCATTACCGTGCGGCCAGATTCCGCCGTTGGCATAGTAATATGGCTCCCCTGCTTCGTTTCCGGCGAACCCCATATAATCACCAAGTTTATGCAGGTCCATTGGAAACAAAGTATAGATACCGAGTTTTTCATCGAGCAAATTTTCCTTTGCGGTTGACATCAACTGTGCATTTTTCACTTCGTCCAAAAGTCCGAAATGAGATGCAAGCATCGAGCCCATATAAATATGTTTATCTTCTGATCCATCTTCAAAAAAACTTGTGAGATATTTTAAGTCTTCATTCCATAATTTACTTAGAAGATATTTATGAAGAGTATCTGCAATAGAATTGTAATTCTGTATTTCAGTTTGATCCTTATTTAACTCGGCTGAGAAAAAACTAAACTCTCTCAAAGCTTTAATTGCGAGAATAGTCATATATGCACGCGGTCCGTAGTTATTGCCAATGTCCCACCAATCGGGGCGGAAAGAATACATCAAATTATTTTCTTTATTCTTTAGTGCAGTATCAATACTCTTTTTAACATAAGGGTAAAGGATTTTTGCAAATTCTAAATCGCCGGAATGCCTTAAATAACGTGCAGCAAGTATAGTAAACCAAACGTGATTCCAATTTTCAGTCCCTGCATATTCAGTCTTGTATTTATCATCTTTCCAATAGTAGGCATGCGGAATAACTTTATTTTCGTCGGAGTGTTTGAGTATAAATTTAAGATCATTCTTAACTCTATCTAAGTCAAAATTTACAGCGGCAAGGTCGGTGAGTAATGCATCATGGGTGAAATAAAAATTGTATTCAGCCTGCGCAGGCATCGGGACAATATCCGAATCAATAAAATGTGCATTTGTACCCAGTACTGCTAATGCCCAATCTGTTGTAAAGTCAATTATCTGGTTGCCGGTTTTGATTACTTTTTTACCAATAGAATTATTTAAAATGTAATTTTTATAATTCAATATTTCATTTTTGTAACTGCCGGTTAAATCGGCAATTACACTTTTAGCTTCACTAATTTTCACTGACCCGATAAGTTGAATAATATCTAAGCATTCACCCGGCTGCAGTTCTTTTCTATAAACAAATATTACTTCCGGTGTGGAATTAATATTTTCCTGCTGAAGCGTAACATCATTATGCAGCCAAAAGTCATCTAAAGTCTTGCTCTTTCCCATCTTAAAACTGGCCGCCGAATAATAGGGCTGCTCACCAACATTCTTATAGAATACTTGAGCACGACCCGTTTCCACAGTATCATAATCTATATAAATTAAACTGCCGCTGTTATCAATCTTTGATATCCCGCTATCAATTAAAGCATAAGTTTGACTTGTCCGCAATACTGTTTCGTACCTGAGATAAACTTCATAAACTTTGGTCGCATTAGATTTATTCTCAATTATAAATTCAGCACTCATCGCAGGTCTGTTCATACAGAATTGGTACTTAATGCTTATCGCGGATTCACTAATATCTTTTTGAAATCCCACATCGTAAGGTGTTTGAATTACCGTCCAGGGTTCTTTTTTTAGAATTAACTTTGGATCATCCCCCACCTTCAATCCCATCGACATAATTCTATAATTTTCTCTCTTCCAATAATCCTCACTTATATCAATGCTGTTCGCAACCGGATAATAGAAACTGATCCTGTTTATCATAGGAAAACTTTTATGAATTTCGATACCTACAAATGGTCCGCCGACTTCGATCTGCCCGACTTCGTAATTTGATTCTATCTTGAGTGAATCATTTCCTTGCGCACATAAATCAGCACCGCTCATCAGCATGATTATGAATAGAGTAATTATTTTACTTTTCATTTTATTTCTCAGTTTTTCTTAATCATAAAGTTTAACAAGTCTTATCAATAAACCGTTGAAGCGGTTATGAACTAAAGAGTTTTTGATCATTAACCCACGACTTAAGTCGTGGGTTAATGAGAAGAGTTAAGTGATTTTAACCGTTTTAACGGTTTCTATATATAAAACAACAACCTGAACTAATTAAGTAATGTTGCTTTTTTTGTTGCAACGTAATCTCCGGCTTTCATCCGTATGAAGTAAACTCCGCTATTCATTTTTAAATCTCTGTCACCTTTCCCATCCCATAAAATCGAGTATTCACCGGGAGCTTTTTCTTGATTGAATAGAGTTAAAATCTTTTGCCCGAGAATGTTATAAACTTCGATTAAGACATTTGTTAATTCAAACACTCGAAAATTAATGTTAGTCTGACTGTTAAAAGGATTGGGATAATTTTGATAAAGATATGAACTAACAGGCAGCAGATCCTTAATCCCCTCTTCCATGGAAGTCTGCAGATCATAAAATTGAATTATCTCATCGTACGGCAGAGCATAATCAAACAAACGGACATCATCAATTTTTCCGCTAAAATTATATTGATTGTTGCCCGGCACTACTTGACCGAGTGTTAAGTCTACCGGTGACGGACTAATACCTCCGCCCCAATATTTGAATGCATCTAACTTTCCATTGATGTATAATTCCATATCGGCACCGGAATAATATCCCGATACATTGTACCATTGATTTTTAGTAACGATCGTTTCAGAATCTAGATCAGTAATACCATTTGCTGTTTTTATTGTCCATCTTATTTTGTTATTAGATATGGATATTTTCCATCTGTTTTCCCAACTGCCGTGAGAGATTGGATATTGTTCCCTTTCATAAAATTCGCTGATGTAAATCCAAAAATTAAGTGTAATGGAATTTGAAAAATTTAAAGTAGTGGAATTAGTTACCCGCATGTTATCATTAACTCCATCGAATTTGTATGCGGATTGCTGAGCATCAAATCGATCTGAAGTCAGTACAGCACCGCTTACCGTAATAGGATTATTGTTCCCGCTTTCATCAACTGCATTTCCATTGAAGGGAAGGAATAAGATTAAATTTCCGGTTTGTGTTATTGAAAAATCTCTCACTGCGATTGCGATACTGTCGGTATTACTTTCACCGCTCGGATCACTTACTGTACATTG
>JAENZU010000340.1 GCA_016841125.1 Melioribacter sp.
TGTGAGAATGCCGTTTACAGTAGGCGGCGGTATTTCAGAAGTTGGAGATATTGAAATGCTTCTCCGCGCGGGAGCCGATAAAGTTTCATTAAATTCCTCAATAGTTAAAAACAATAGTTTGATTACTGAAGCTGCAAATCAATTCGGCAGTCAAGCAGTTGTGGCTGCAGTAGATGTAAAGAAAATAAATGGAACTAATAAAGTCTTTATTCACGGGGGCAAAACCGAAACCGAACTAGAAGGATTAAGCTGGTGTAAAAAAGTTTGTGAGCTTGGTGCCGGTGAAATCCTTTTAACATCGATGGATAAAGACGGAACCAAAAGCGGTTATGATAATGAATTTTTGAAACTTGTTGTAAATGCCGTATCGATACCTGTAATTGCATCTGGAGGAGCCGGCGAAATGGAACATTTTTCCGATTGCTTTAATAACTCTGGTGTAGATGCTTGTTTAGCTGCAAGCTTGTTTCACTATCAGGAAATTACGATCGGTGAACTAAAAAAATATTTAAGAGAAAAAGGAATTGAAGTTAGATTATGATAAATATTAAAGAGATTGATTTTGATAAAATGAATGGGCTGGTTCCATCTATAATTGTTGATTTTTCAAACGAAAAAGTTTTAATGCTCGGATTTATGAATCACAAGGCGCTTCAAAAAACCCTTGATACAAATTTTGTTACATTTTACAGCCGCACAAAAAATCAACTTTGGACAAAGGGGGAAACGTCCGGAAATAAACTTCTGCTCAAAGAAATCATGACTGACTGTGACAATGATTCGCTATTAATTTATGCAGAGCCTGCCGGTCCCGTGTGTCATACCGGCTCATATTCTTGTTTTGGAGTTGACGCCGGGGAGAACCGCGATTTTTTAAAACAATTATTTGAATTGGTTCAAAGTAGAAAAAAACTTAAACCGAAGGGCTCTTACACTACTGAACTATTTGAGAGCGGGTTGGACCGTATTATTCAAAAGGTTGGAGAGGAAGCGGTTGAAACGGTTATCGCTGCAAAAAATAATAAGGCTGATACTATTAATGAAGTTTCGGATTTGTTCTATCACTTGTTAGTTATGCTTTCAGAACTGGATATAAATTATAATGAAATAATTGAAAACCTGAGAGCGCGTCACATTAAAAAAGAGGGAAGCAAATAATCTTTTATTCGTTTTTACCGCAATTAATTTCTTCGGCAAATTTATTTAAAATATTTTCAGGAACATCAATCCACTTTTTTGATTTTAAGAAATCAGCAATTATCTCATTCTCTTTTTTGATCAGGCAATCATAGTAATCTTTTTCATCCGGGCTGAGAGTTTCAATTTTACGATTCTTTTCCTGCAGCTTTTTTAGAAAACCTTTTTTCTTTTTAATAACTGAATCCAACTCGCAGATAAGTTCGGTAAAGTAATTCGCTTTGCTTAATTCAATGTGCAAATCAATCATTGACATGGCGACCTCCAATTTTTAATTGGAACTTAATCATTTCGAAAGTTAAAATAAATTCTGCACTCAACTAAAAATAATAGAGGTAACTAACCTTAAACACACCCGCACGATCGGCTAATCTCAGTTTCGCCGGAAGCAGATTGCCTCCCTCATCGTATCTGTCTCTTCTATCTTTCAGTTCATTGACGGCGAAGTAAATCCAGCTTTTAGGTGAAAAATTGTACGCGAATAGAAATCCGACAATAAGCTGTTCTAGTTTATCCGATGATCTTACAAATACATTATCAACGTATAACCTTAAATTCATATCGTTAAAAGGCGTGAAAGAGAAGTAGGGGCGGGCGTTAAAAGTTATGTCTTCAATGTTTCCGGCGGGATTACCTTCAATCCACATATTATATGAAGTGCCGATGTCCAAAATATCGAGAGCTTTCCAATTGAAACTTGTACCAACCCATGAATAGAAAGCCAAATATTCACGGGAGAAATTATATGTTTTGGAATATCCGCCCCATAAATTGCCATTCCAATTTGGGGAGACATTGAACCACGAACTAAGTGAAATATCGTAGGAAGAATATTCCACATCTGAGTCACGAGATTTACCGGCAGATAAATTAATTTCGTAACCCCAATTATCTCTTAGCTGCATGTTGAAACCTAGAGCTGCGGAATGATCTGTGAATAGATCTGCATCCTCATAATAAAGACTTCCGCCGCCGTAAATTAATATTTGCTTTATATAACCTGAATCGAAAAACCAGACAGGTCCGGCAAGGCCAGTAATATTTGCCGTTCCTCTCCATGGCACAAACCCTATTTCGTCAACATCAAAGTCTTTGCCGATGAACCTTCCTCTTACGAGTATAATCATATCATCGCCGAAACTTGTTAACCCTGCTGATGCTGCATAATCTCCATCGGAGTTTTTGAACGAACGCGCGAGTTGATAAGATAGCTGCCATTGTGATTGGCGGAAAGCCCCGTCAATATCAATCACCCCGTAGTTATTATCGGCCGTATGTTTTCCAACAGCCAGCAAACCGATTGAAGAATTTTTAAAGAATTGTTTTTTAAGCCGAACAGCTCCGAAGTAAGCTCTTTGTTCGGTTAATAGAGTGTCATCATCAAAATAATCTTTCTCACCGGTTAGAGCCATAAATCCGCCGTATTCCCAAGAGCCAAGCCGCCCGAAGGCTTTAGTGCCGAATATCAAAGGGACTTCGCTTCCGTCGGTAAGTTTCTTTCCAATCCTGCGGGAATAAAATAATTCTACCGGTCTATAAAATCCGGTGTTTCTTTGTCTGCCGGAGGGCATAAATATCTCGTTTCCGTTCACAAAGAACGGTCGTCGTTCATCAAAATATGATTCGTACCGTGATATATTGAAATCGTAGGGATCTGCCTCAATCTGTGCAAAATCGGGATTGGCTGTTAACTGGTAAGTCAACTGAGGGGAAGGATTATAAAATACATCAATTCCGGCATTAGGTTCGAACTTATAATTTCCGCTTTGAAGATATTGCACTTTTGTAATTGCTACAGGATAGATTTCCAAATTCAGACCTTTAGATTCGGGTATCAGATCGGTAAAAAGAAGTTTCCCAAATTTGGATACACGCTGTCCTTCGCTCTGTTCATATTCGCACCAATAGATATCTTCATTAAGATGCGGAATCCATCTGTCAAAATCGAGTCCCCACTCCGTAAGAGTTTCGTCGTATTGAATAGATTTATACGGAATCTCCATTTCAACAACATAACCGTAATCATAAATTTTAGCATCGGCGAACCAGATTCCGTCCCAATTATAATCGCGGTTTCTTGCATCGTCGAGTAGTCTCGAATCGCTTCGAACCCCTGATGCGCTGACGGCAAACTTGTAGCCTGTTCTGCCATCTCCAAATGTATCGAGCATTAGAGAGACTGCATCGCCCGCAAAATCATCGAGTGTACCTTTGGTAGCTTGAATGTTATTCGGATCATCGTAAGAAATGATAAGGCAGAAAAGAGAATTATCAGTGGTAAGTATTTTAGCAACAGTCCGCTTAGAAGGCTCTTGACCATAGAAAGGATCTTGTTGAAAAAAATCTGTTACACTATCGGCTGACTGCCATGCCGGGTCAATTATTCCGTCGATCTCAATTTTGAAATCAGTTTTTAATAGTTTTAGTGTTTTTTCATTTGATGCATGAATGAGACTTAAATTTAAGAAAAGAAAAATGAGTAAAATTCCTCTCATGCTTTCCCCAGATTTTAGTTTTTAGACGTGAAGTGAAGATAAATGTTTTGCAAAATTTCATGAATTGCTGAAATATTAGTAAGTTGCTTTTAGGAAACATCAGAATATTTAATGGAAAACACTTCAAAACAAAAGCTGCATTCGCTGGATTTAAAGAACATTCTCAGAGCATTGAGGCACCGGAATTACAGGCTGTTCTTTGGCGGGCAAATAATCTCATTGATCGGATCGTGGATGCAATTGATAGCATTGAGCTGGCTGGTTTACCGCCTTACCGACTCAGAGTTTATTCTCGGACTCGTAAGTTTTGCAACTCAGATACCTGCATTTTTCCTTTCACCCTTTGCCGGAGTTTTTGCCGATCAAAAGGATAAAAGAAAAATTTTGATTGTGACACAAACTCTGTTTATGCTGCAGGCGTTTCTGCTTGTCGGACTTCTGGCGGCGGATGTAATTACAGTTTGGATGATAATACTTCTTAACGTGATGATGGGTTTGATAAACGGTTTTGATATGACCTCGCGTCAAGCTTTTGTAGTGGAAATGATAGAAGACAAGGAGGATTTGGGAAATGCCATTGCGCTAAATTCTATGATGTTCAATGCAGCCAGATTAATAGGACCTTCTATTGCGGGATTGATCATTGCTTACTTTGGTGAAATGATCTGCTTTTTAATTAATGGTGTTACGTATATAGCCGTAATAGCAGCACTATTAAGCATGAAATTTAAGCCGAGAGATATTTCATCGGTTAAGAAAGATGTTATTTCTAATTTGAAGGAAGGACTAAAATACACAATGGGTTTTCCTCCAATACGGACTCTCATAATTTTACTTGGTGTTATTAGTTTAGTTGCAATGCCGTACATGGTTTTAATGCCTGTCTTTGCAAAAGATATTTTAGGCGGGGGACCAGATACACTTGGGTTTTTG
>JAENZU010000341.1 GCA_016841125.1 Melioribacter sp.
GAAGCAGCGCGTAAAAATGTTTCAACTCAAGTTTGTCCGAATTGTTTGCGAGAGGGGCACGAAAAAGATGCGATCCATTGCAAGTACTGCGGCAGCAAAATTTAATAGCTGCAATATTCATCCATTCTTAAAAGTAAAAAATGGTTTTGAAATAATTTATTATTGACATATCTTTTAAGATAGTTCCTCCATTTTTGAAATAAATTATCGAACACTTTTATAGGAGTGAAAATGAATCTGAGTAAAAAGCTCGCTGCCGAGTTTTTCGGCACTTTCTGGCTTGTATT
Source organism: Melioribacter sp. (assembly GCA_016841125.1). Taxonomy (GTDB): domain Bacteria; phylum Bacteroidota; class Ignavibacteria; order Ignavibacteriales; family Melioribacteraceae; genus JAENZU01. The sequence goes on from JAENZU010000341.1 coordinate 288, forward strand.
CGGAGGATGCGGAAGCGCTGTACTTGCTGCTGCGTACCCTGAATTGGGAATTGGTTTTGCGGGGGTTGCTTTGGCTTTTGGTTTAACAGTACTTACAATGGCATTTGCGATTGGTCATATTTCCGGCTGCCATTTGAATCCGGCTGTCACGGTTGGATTGTGGGCAGGTAAAAGATTTCCTGCATCTGAAGTTTTACCTTACATCATTACTCAAGTTGTTGCCGCTATTACTGCATCAGCAGTATTATATTTAATTGCAAGCGGAAACGAAACGTTTAGTCTTGCCGGCGGTTTCGCTTCCAATGGTTACGGTGAGCATTCGCCCGGAGGTTATAATCTAACTTCTGCACTGGTGGCAGAGATGGTTTTGACATTCTTTTTCCTCTTTATAATTTTAGGTTCAACGGATAAAAGAGCCCCGCAAGGGTTGGCTCCAATTGCGATCGGACTTGGATTGACATTAATTCATTTGATAAGTATTCCTGTAACTAATACTTCTGTCAATCCGGCACGCAGCACAGGACCCGCATTATTTGTCGGTGGTTGGGCAGTAGCACAACTTTGGTTGTTTTGGGTAGCCCCTTTAGTTGGCGGATTGATTGCCGGTTTCTTTTACAATTGGCTCGGTTCCGAAAAATAATCACTCTACATAAATTTTTAGTCCCGCTCCAATTGCGGGACTTTCCATTTTATACCTTCAATTATTTTTCATATTTTATTTTTGAAATAACCGGTACAACTAAATACCGGTTGGAACTACTGATTTGTCAGTGCGTCTTAATCGCATTAAATTAGATAATAAAGAATTTTGATATTTTAATGATCGAATACAAATTTAACTTTTATCCTTCCAACATAATTGAGAGCCAAAAATGAAGAAAATTTTCAAACTATTGTTTGCATTCCTATTATTATCAGTCTTGATCTTTCCACAAGAGGAAGAAAAAGATTCATTGGATTCCGGTATTTTCAGCGGTTTAAAATGGCGGAGTATCGGTCCGGCATTTTGTTCCGGCAGGATAGCTGACTTTGCGGTAAATCCTAATAATCACAGCGAATATTTTGTTGCAGTTGCCAGCGGTCATATTTGGAAAACAACAAATTCCGGTACCACTTTTGATCCTGTATTTGATGATTACGGTGTTTACTCAATCGGATGTGTTGCAATTGATCCGAGTAATCCCTTCACGGTTTGGGCAGGTACCGGAGAAAATAATCATCAGCGGGCTTTGGGGTACGGAAACGGAGTTTATAAATCAACAGACGGGGGTAAAGCCTGGAAAAACATGGGGCTCAAAGATTCACGCCAAGTTGGTAAAATATTAATTGATCCGCGAGATTCCGATGTGATTTTTGTTGCTGCCGAAGGTTCGGTTTGGGGTCCCGGCGGAGACAGAGGACTTTACAAATCTGTTGACGGCGGAAAGGAATGGAAAAAAGTAATTGACATCAGTAAGCACACAGGTGTTAATAATGTGATTTTTGATCCCCGTAATCCCGATGTGATGTTCGCAACTTCCGAGCAGAGAAGACGTCATGTATTTACAAAAATCGGAGGCGGTCCGGAGTCTGCAGTTTATAAATCAACCGACGGCGGAGAGAATTGGGAAAAGATAATGAAAGGATTACCCAAAGTAGATATCGGTGGTATGGGGATAGATATTTCGCCGTTAAACCCTGATGTGATTTATCTTTCGATGGAAGCAGCTGAAGATAAAGGCGGTTTTTTTAGATCGACCAACAGAGGCGCTTCGTGGAATAAAATGAGTGACTATAATGCATCCGGTCAGTATTTTAATGAAATCTATTGCGATCCCAAAGATGTAGATAAAGTTTACGTAATGGATGTTGTATCCCGCTATACTGAGGACGGCGGAAAAACTTGGAAACGACTTGGGCTATCCGGAAGACATGTTGATGATCACGCTATGTGGATAGATCCCGATGATCCGGAGCATTTTCTTATCGGCGGAGATGGCGGTGTTTATGAAACATTCGACGGCGGGGAGAATTATGATTTTGTAGAAAATTTACCGCTTGTACAATTTTATAGAGTCAACGTTGACAACAGTGAACCTTTTTATAATGTCTTCGGAGGAACGCAAGATAACAACAGTATGGGCGGACCTTCACAGACATTAAGCCGGGATGGAATCGTAAATGATGATTGGTTCATTACAAACGGAGGCGACGGATTCTGGGCGGCAATTGATCCCGAAGATCCAAATATTATTTATGCAGAATCTCAATACGGCGGAATGGTTAGGTACGACAAGCAAAGCGGCGAAGCAATTGATATTCGTCCTGAACCGCGTAAAGATGAGCTTACTTATAAATGGAATTGGGATACGCCTCTGATTATTAGTCCGCACAAACACACAAGAATTTATTGCGCAGCAAACAAAGTGTTTAGAAGCGAAGATAGGGGAGATTCCTGGGAAGTGATAAGCGATGATCTAACAGCTCAAATTGATAGAAACACCTGGCCTGTAATGGATAAATATTGGAGTATAGATGCTGTTGCAAAAGATAAATCCACATCACTTTTCGGCACAATTGTATCTTTAACAGAGTCGCCCGTTAAAGAAAATTTATTATATGCAGGAACTGATGACGGTGTTATCGAAGTTACTGAAGATGCTAAAAATTGGACTAAATATAGTGAGTTCCCCGGAGTGCCGGAATATACTTACGTAAATGATATCTGTGCTTCCAAATTTAATGATAATGTTGTGTTTGCCACTTTCAATAATCTCAAAAGAGATGACTTCAAACCATACGTTTTGAAAAGTGTTGATAAAGGTAAAACATGGAGTTCACTCGCGAGCGGCTTGCCCGAGAACGGACCTGCACTTACAATCGAGCAGGATAATGTTGATCCAAATCTTTTATTTCTGGGAACTGAATTCAGTTTCTACTTCAGTAATAACGGCGGTGAAAAGTGGATCGAATTAAAATCCGGTCTGCCAGCGGTAGCAGTAAAAGATATTGCTATTCAACAGAGAGAGAATGATCTTGCAATCGCCACGTTCGGTAGAGGATTTTATATACTCGATGATTATTCACCTCTAAGATTTTCGGGCCCTGCAGTGATGGATAAAGATGCTTATATATTCCCGGTTAAAGATGCATTGATGTACGTTCAATCCGGCGGTCGTTATGGTCAGGGAGCTACTTACTTCAAAGCTCCTAATCCTGAATATGGTGCAATCATCACTTATTATTTGAAAGACGTCCCTAAAACTCTTAAATCAATCAGAAAGAAAAAGGAAAAAGAATTATTTAAAGAAGGGAAGCCGATACCGCAGCCGAGCGATGAAGAACTTCAGGCTGAAAAGGAGGAAAACAGTCCCTATTTAATTTTCACAATTATGGATGAAGACGGAAATGTGATCCGTAAAATTAATAAGAGTGCATCGAAAGGAATTAAGCGCGTTGATTGGGATTTAAGATTCGCAAGCACTTCACCGATCGATAAAGTTGAAAAATTCAAACCGACTGCCGAATCTTACGGAAGCACTTTCGTAATGCCCGGTAAATATAAAGTCGCAATGGCGATGGTAACACGCGATGGTATAAAAGATTTAGCGGACACTGTGGAATTCAAAGTTAATGCATTACGAAATACCACATTGCCTGCACCCGATAGATTTGAACTTGTTGATTTCCAAAAGAAAGCCAACGAAATTGCCAGAACTGTTCGTGGAACGGAGAAATTCTTAAATGAATTGATTGACCGTGTGAACACAATTAAACACGCAATTTCCTTAACTCCTGCAATCCCGCACGAAGAAGTTCTGAAAGCAGAAGCGATTGGTAAAGAGTTAAATCAAATTTCCCTAAAATTTAACAGAGATTCAAACAGTCCAAGTGCTGAAGAAAATCCTCCATCTCCTGTAACAATAAATGAAAGGTTAGGTACTTTAGCTTATACTCATTGGAGATCTACCTCGGGAGTTACGCAAAAGGAAAAAGATGCTTATAATATTTTAAAAGAAGAATTCCCTCCGATATTGGCGAGATTAAATTCAATTTATAATATTGAGATTAAAAATTTTGAAGCGGAATTAGAAAAATATAACGCACCTTATACTCCGGGTAGAATTCCCGAAATGAAATAATTTTAAAGCCCGGTTCAAAATTTGAGCCGGGCATTTAATTTTTTTATTATATTTGTTGTATTGTTAAATCAAATTAATTAGGCTTTTTATATTTCGTTAAGCTGACATATCAAAATTACAAACCAATAACTGCAATCCTTGTTTGATTGCTTGTTCTGCTTTATTGTAGGCGGAATAAGTATATCCAATCATACTATTAAAATTGAAAAATAT
>JAENZU010000342.1 GCA_016841125.1 Melioribacter sp.
CATATAAATCTGTTGTTGCAAAATTGTATTCGGTAGCTGTTAAAGTGCCATAACCAATAACAGTACTGCCAGTAACTGAAAGATCAGATGTTAGAGTAATGGTTCCCATTCTTAATACATCGTCCGGGTCACCTAATACGAGATCGTTTCCAATTGCTGTTAAATCACTTAAATTTAAAGTACAATAATAAATATTTGCATTACCGGCAATTTGAGCAAAACCGGCAGCTAAAGTAATTTCAGCACCTCCGTTCATCTCAAAATTTTCTAAGCCGTTTGCAATATCAAAAGTAACTGCTGCATTAGCATTGTAAATAAGGTCGGATAATGCACTTCCGGTTAGTGAACCGCTGGTTACAGTAATTGCACCGGTTCCAGGGTTTGCACCAGGGGCACCTTCCACGCCAACAACTAGGACTTTATCGTTTAGCATGAATTCGCCATCGACTAAGGCAAGATCTACTTTTACGTAACTATCGTTGCTCATGGCTACGCCGGCAGCATTATCGATAACTAAATTATTCATCTCACCGACTAGACCGGCTCCGGTAACCTGAGTTACTGTTCCGTTAAACTCGAACATACTTTCAGTCAAAACAGTACCGCCACCAGTTGTGGTGATAGTACCATCCCAGCCGCCAGCTTCTTCTGTACGGAACCAGCCGTTATTCAAGTTGAACTGACCATCACCGACTAAAATATTTGCTGAGGCTCCGGTACCTGTAGAAACTATTTCACTAGTTTCTGAAATTGTGACATAGCTTCCGGAGTTTACTTGTAAATTACCAGCACTTAATAGTAAAATTCCATTCTCAATTGTCATACCGCTATTCAATGTTGCGCCAACGGCACCAGCAGTATTATCTAACTCAACATTACCGTATACACCTGTTCCCGTTAAATTGTGAACATTAGCATTATTAAGATAAATCATACCGGTTCCGGCATGAAGAGCGTTGTTCGTTAAATCTTTATTAATAGTTAAAGTAAACCCGCCGTCATTAAACTCACCATCGGTGAGGGTCATTAATTCGGGAACAGTGCGGCTGCCTGAAAGTTTAACCCAGGTATCACCGCCGCCATACATATTTACTGTAACGTAGTTTGGACCGCTAACTGCAGGCCATTCACTACCTTGAGTGATTTGTCTGCCTGCTACTGAACTTTCATAAAGAAGTTCAGCATTTGCACCATAAAGGATATGTGCATTTGCAGTCGTTACAAAACTTCCGGCATTCATCGTAACCTTATCATTAATAGTTAAGGTCGCAGAATTAGGTGCTGCAGCCGGTAATACGCTATTACCGTTGAAAGTTACACCTGCAACATTATTAAAACCAAGTTCGGAAATAGTATTCTGGTTAATACCTTTGCCTAAATAAACAGTTTGTGCAAGAGTTCCTGCAAAGAATAATTTTGTGTTTGCATCTAAAACCCAGGGATCAGCACCAACATATTGTTTAGGCTGCAGGGTAGGGCCACTAAAAGTGAAATTAGTATTTGTTAAATTTAATTTTGCACCTGTTTCTGAATTGAATAAAACATTGAACCCACCTAACACAACAGTAGAATTTGTGAAATCAACAGTTGCTGCCACTGAAGGTGCGGAATCATCAACTTCCAGTACGCCTATGTTGATCTGACTATCTTTGAAATTCGCAGATATTCTTCCATATACTCTAAGTCTATTATATACCGTAAAGGGCAGACTATTGAAAGACGGAGATAAGGAAATTGATCCGAAGAAGTTGTTCTTTTGAACAGTTAAATTGTAAAATTTAGGATCTTTCCCATCAAATGCAGCGGATGGGGTTCCGAACAAATCTACATAAACCGTAGTACCGGTTCCAGCAAGAAAATTACCCGAAGAATTGAGGGTAAATACTGCACCGGATTGATTTGGTGTTAATGTAAATTCGTTAGGGTTGTTTTGAGCCATTACTAAATTACCGCTAATGGTAACTTTCTGGGCTCGGGCTTGTACATTGCTTTGTATTGTTACTGTAAAACCAGCAGGGATAACTACTGGTTTATTTCCATCAGGAACGCCAGCGTTCCAAACAGCAGGATCATCCCAATTTCCGTTTGCTACTGCAGTTGTAACTTGGGCATGCAGCAACGAACCGAAAAATAGAATGACCGATAAGATAAGTAGTGAAGAAATTTTCTTCATTCTTGCCTCCAATGAATAATGAAAGAAAATAATTACCTAATACGATCGACTATTGATTATTATTTTTGAAATTTAATTCTGATGTTTCGGATAACCTCCTTTTGATTTTAAGATAAATACGTCAAAATATATGATAAAATAATTAAAGATTCTAATTAAATATTTTAATTGGTGATATTCATCACATTAAGCTTTGATAATATTAAATGGAAGATGCGGATTACCCATTTTATTGATTCAATATTTGAGTAATCAATTAACAATTCCGCAACCTTTGGCAACTAATTTTAAATTCTTTACATGAAATAACTTTCTAAAAATAATTTATTGAGCAATAAATGGCAAATGTATCTTCATTATTTAATCAATTTTAAAATATTCTTTACAATTATTTTGTAAAATATTTATCCAAATTCTCTTGTTCTTAATAAATCCCAAAAATAAGCTTGTTGCTGCATTGGGCATCACTTAAAATTGGACAATCGATCAAATTATTTTATACCCTCTTATAAATACCTTTGTAAAAGACTGCATATCTTAGATATTGCCGTAAAAGATGGATTTTGTTTTAATTCGACTGTTTATTAAATTTACGCTCACAAGACAATTCAATCTAAATTAAAACTTTGCTAATTATGGGTAGGGGGTTTAGAATCTATGGATCCGATTGATGAATAAAGATTGCTACTCTATAATTACTGGTGCCAGTTCCGGCATAGGAAAAGAGCTTGCCGCCGTCTTAAGTGAGCACGACCATAATTTGATTTTAATTTCGAGAAGTGAATCCAGCCTAAATGAACTTAAGAATAATTTGGAACGAAATAAACAAATTAAAATTGTAGTACTTCCGGCAGATTTAGCTAAGCCTGAGTCTGCAATGAGTATTGTTCAACAAATAGAGAAAATGAATCTTAAAGTAAACTTACTTATTAATAATGCAGGTTTCGGCTTCTACGGTAATCTGTCTGATCAGAGTATTGAAAATATGATTCAAATGATTCAGCTAAACATCACATCTCTATCTCTATTAACTAGACTCTTCATCGAGAAAATGAAAGAAATCGGGGGCGGAAAAATTTTAAATGTTGCATCTACAGCGGCATTTAGATCAGGACCTATGTCTGCGGTTTATTCAGCATCAAAATCTTATGTGCTCTCATTTTCAGAAGCCCTTTCAACGGAACTGCAAGGATCGAATATCAGCATTACTGCTTTATGCCCGGGTGCAACAAACACAAATTTTGCATCGACAGCAGGCTTAATGAAGAATCAAGAATTTAAATTCAAGAAAAGTGCATCCCCTCGAGATGTTGCTGAATATAGTTATAGAGAGATGATGAAAGGAAAAACTATTGCAGTCCACGGATTAATGAACAGATTGATCATTCAACTTCAGAGAATATTACCGAGAAATTCACTAAACAGAATTATACATCTTAAAAGGAGAAACCAGTAATCTTAATTTAAAAATGGGTTTATTGGAAGGTTCACATATTGTAATAATTTTGGAGGATATGCCTATACCTCTCGACACAAGAGTATGGCAGGAAGCACGATCCTTAAAAAATGCAGGCGCGGATGTTTCTATTATATCCCCCAAATCTAAAGTGTATAATATGCGATTTGAAAATTTGGACGGAATTAATATTCACCGCCATCCCCTACCTTTCGAAGCAAAAAGGGCTCATGGATTCTTAATGGAATATGGAATAGCCCTTTTCTTTCAGTTTATTCTTTTGATTAAAATATATTTTCGTAAAAGATTCCATGTGATACAAGGCTGCACTCCCCCCGATTTAATATTCGTACCGGCACTTCCGTTCAAACTGTTTGGAGTAAAATATATTTATGATCATCATGATCTTAATCCAGAGCTCTATCTGGCTAAGTTTAACAAAAAAAATTTTATTTACCGTCTATTGCTCTTTATCGAAAGACAAAACTTTCGGTTCGCCGATTATTCAATTGCGATGAATGAATCATATAAAAAAGTTGCGGTTGCAAGAGGTAAAATGGATGAGGATAAAGTTGTAATAATTCGAAGCGGTCCCGATCTAAATCGTATAAAATTACAACCGGGCAATCCGGTGCACAAACATAGCAAAAAATTTTTAGTTGGTTATCTGGGCGTTATTTCTGAACAAGATTGTTTGGATGTTTTTGTGAGGGTTGTGAATTTAATTTCGAACTTGAGAAAAGATGTTCATTTTGCGGTGGTTGGCGGAGGACCAGACTTGAGCAGGATTAAGGAAATGGCAAAAGAACTGCATGTTGAGAATTGCATTACTTTTTACGGAATGCTTACGAACAATTTACTATTGCTGGAAATACTGAATACATTTGATGTTTGTGTCAACACAGATCTTAGTAACGATTATAATGACAGAGGGACAACATTAAAATTAATGGAATATATGGCAGCAAAAAAACCGGTAGTTCAGTTT
>JAENZU010000343.1 GCA_016841125.1 Melioribacter sp.
AAATACACCTTTATCATTGCTAACAACTCGTGCATTAAATTCATATTCTTTTCCCTATTCCATATCCTTTGCTTTAACACCGGAAACCAGATCTTTGGCTTTAACCAGCCCTGTAACTTTCATATAATTAATCATCGTTGCGTTATAATCCACTGCAGTTTGAACAAGATTTATTGCAAGCCTCGAATCATCAAATTGACCGTCGTAATAAATTACACCGCCGTGTAATCCTTCCGGTTCAAGTGTGGGAATTTTTTTTAAAGTTTCTTCCTTTGAAAGCATTTTGGAAGGTCCTAATCCTAATTTTCCGGCAAGCAGATCATACACTTTCATTCCGACACCGTAAAACGGACCGTCCCACCATTCGTAATTCGGCACTATAAATGATTGATTTCTTACAAGGTGCGGTGCGTTTTGAATTAACAAACCTCTCTCATGAAGTGCTTCCAATACAAGCGAAATATTACCCTGCTGCAAATATCTAACTCCGCCGTGGACTAATTTTGTGCTTCTGCTCGATGTTCCTTTTGAATAGTCGTGTTGTTCTAACAGCAAAGTTTTGTAACCTCTACTGGCGGCATCTACTGCAGCTCCCAAACCGGTTGCACCTCCGCCGATAATTAGAACGTCCCAAAATCCGTTATAACTTTCTACATTTTCTACCATTTGTTTGCGATTCATTTTTCCCTCCTAAGGAAATTATATTTTTATGATTTGATCCAAGCTTTCGATCTATCTACTGCTCGCCGCCAATCGTTTGTAAGCAGCTTCACCTTTGCATTATCCATTTTAGGAGTAAATTTTTTATCAATTTGCCACTGTCCTTTTATATCATCGTATCCCTTCCAATAACCGACTGCGAGTCCGGCAAGGTATGCAGCGCCGAGCGCGGTGGTTTCCGAAATTTTTGGTCTGATCAGCGGTATCTGCAATAAATCCGATTGGAACTGCATTAATAAATTATTCACAGTTGCACCTCCGTCAACGCGCAGTTCTTTAATGTCAATTCCGGAGTCGGATTCCATTGCACTAAGCACATCTTTGGTTTGAAAGGCTATCGCTTCAAGTGCCGCACGGGCGATATGAGCGGCAGTTGTACCGCGTGTTAATCCGGTTATTGTTCCACGTGCAAACTGATCCCAGTGAGGCGCACCTAAACCGGCAAAAGCAGGAACAAAATATACTCCGCCGTTATCTTCAACTGAGGCGGCTAAAGCTTCTATATCTGAAGATGATTTAATTATTCCCAATCCGTCACGCAGCCATTGAACTACAGCGCCGGCAATAAAAATGCTTCCTTCGAGTGCGTATTGAACTTCGCCGTCAACTTTCCATGCAATTGTTGTTAAAAGATTATTGTCAGATTTGATCGGTTTAGTTCCGGTGTTCAGCACTAGAAATCCGCCTGTACCATAGGTATTTTTTAACATTCCCGGCTGCAGACACATTTGCCCGAACAATGCCGCCTGCTGATCTCCTGCAATTCCGGCGATCGGAACTTTTGAAGCAAACATTGTGGTTCCTGTTTCCCCATAAACTTCGCTTGAAGATTTTACTTCGGGTAAGAGGCTTTTGGGAATGTCCAGTATTTTCAAAATTTCATCATCCCATTTATGAGTGTGGATATTGTAGAGCATTGTGCGGGATGCGTTGGTAACATCTGTTATATGTTTTTTTCCATTGGTAAACTTCCAAACAAGCCAGCTATCAACTGTTCCAAATGCGAGTTTTCCTTCTTCGGCTTTTTTGCGGGCTCCGGGGACATTATCAAGTATCCATTTGATTTTAGTACCGGAGAAATATGCGTCAATTAGTAAACCGGTTTTCTCCTGTATTTTATCAACTAATCCATCGGCTTTTAGCTTATCGCAGTAATCTGCTGTGCGGCGGTCTTGCCAAACGATGGCGTGATAGATCGGTTCGCTTGTTTCGCGATCCCACAAAATTGTAGTTTCTCTCTGATTTGTGATACCTATTGCGGCAATATTTTTGCCGTTAAACCCTGCACCCGTAGTCGCTTCCGCTACTACTCCGGCTTGAGTAGCCCAAATTTCATTCGCATCATGTTCAACCCAGCCCGGTTTTGGATAGTATTGCTTGAATTCTCTCTGTGCGATAGATTTAATGTTTCCCCGTTTGTCGAACAAAATTGCCCTTGAACTAGTCGTTCCCTGGTCAATTGATAGTATGTATTGTTCCATCCCGACTCCTAAATATGTTTAGAAATAGTTGTTTGGTTGTATAGACAATTAAACAACCAAAAGTTATGACATTTATCAAGTTTTGTCAAGTATTTTTTTTGTTTTTTTAAAAATTAATCTTTTGAGTTTAAATAAAGCGGAAGACCTAGTTCGTTGTGAAATTCATCGTAAGATTCGGTAACGGTGGAAAAGACAAGTTTATCGCTTCTGTAAACATCTTCTGAATATTGAAAATACTTGCCTCGCATTGTTTTAATAATTCTCTTAATTAAAAGAAGCGGAGTTCCGTGCTCAACTTTTAGAAGTTCGTTTTCGCGCTGCCCGGCTGCTATTGCTTCGATTGTCTGTTTTGCTTCCCCCAAGCGAATATCGGTATTATTATATAAGAGATGGTAGATCGATTCCTTCTCAAAATCAAACTTTAGTAAATCTTTGAACAGATCAAAACTAAAATAGGATCTTTCAACAATAAGCGGCTCTTTATCACCAAAACGGAGACGTTGGATTTTAACAACTTTGTCGTCTTCTGTAAGATGCAGCAGACTTTGGATCCGCCGACTCGGGATTTTGGTGGTGATCTCTAGAATTTTTGCGGAAGGTTCCTTGCCGTGACTTTTCATCAACTCGGTGAAACCCATTAATTGCTTGGCATCCTGTTCTATTTTACTGTAAGTTATGAAAGAACCTTTACCTTGTTTGCGCACGAGCAATCCGCGCTGGAAGAGTATCTTCAATGCTTCTCGTATTGTACCTCTACTCACGTCATATTTTTTTACTAATTCTGTATCGCTCGGAAATTTATCTCCCTCTTTATAATTTCCTTCTGTGATTTCCTTGTACAACTCTTCAAATATTTGAAAATATCTCGGGACCATACTTTTTGTATCTATCGGCATCTTATCCTCACATGATCATAAGTTCGGTTGTTTATACAATTAAAATAACATCTTATTTTAATAATCTCAACAATAAAAACATGATTGATGATTGAAATGATTATGGAAAGTCGTCTTAATTTGAAAGTCGTTGAAAGTCTGCCGATATTTTTGAACAAAACATAAAAAACCCCGTCCAAAATTGGAGCGGGGCTAATACACACTTCACAAAATCAATTTGAAAATTTATTCGTAGCCGTCCATCAATCTTACGAATACAACCATCCCGGATAAGATAATTATCAGTTTCACCACTGAGGAGTCGTTTATGAGCACAAGTCCGGCCAAAATGAGCCAAGGGATAATTCTGTGAACAACAAACCTCTTAATTTGAAAAGGATCAATAATCCTTTCCCCCACTCTTTGTATATACTGCTTCATGAAAACTCCCGGCTATTTATATGTTACTTGTCTTTTGCGTTTTTAAGATACAATCTCATTGCTAATGAAATGGTCACAATTGAAAATGCTATGAATAAAACTATGTAAGAAAAAATTTCCATCACTTCGTTTAATTTGTTAATTGATTTTTCTTTCACAGAAATAATTTAGATGCAAACATTTTGCCAATTGTGAACTGTTTGATTTTGATGTATTTTGCTTGTTAGAATTTCAGACTGTGGTATTTTTCACCACAAACTGTAATTTCATTGTGGTTTTTTTTACAACATTTCCAGATATTCAAAGTGGGATTTTGGGTCTCAAAGGCTTAAAACTTAAATGCAATTAAGAATTAACCAATTGGAATAATTTTTGGCATTTGGGGTTGATGAGAAAGAATAAGTTTATTAAGAATAATGCACAGTTGTTTACATTTATTTCAATAATAGCCGTTGCATTTGCAGTGTTATTCATTCACATTTTGCACACCAACACTTATAAATATTCGATTGATAAATTCGGATTAATAACGCTAGATGATGAAACTGTTAGCAGAGAGTATGTAGATTTTGATAATGACGGAATACTCGAAAATCTTCTGGTTTTTGATCGGCAAAATCTTAGCTCAATAACTCTTACCAATAATAACGACATTATTTTTGAGGAATTCACATTCGATAATAGATATCTAACAGATTCTTGGGTTACGCATAAAGATATTAATGACGATGATTTTGAAGATGTACTTTATTTTTATTTGAGAAATGATTCAATCTTTTATGGTGCAATAGACTTTAAGGCAAGGGAAATATTAGCCGATGATATATTTGTGTTATCTAAACCGGATACGATCTACAATGATAAATGGACGATTAAATTAAAAATATGCGGCTTTTTTAATTATTCCGATGGAAGAAATGAAATTATATTTAGTATCCTCTCCGGTATGTCTCAGTTCCCACGAGCGGTTTATTCTTATGATTATTTAAACCACAAAATTTCTAACTCTTTTCACTCCGGCTTTAATACTCAAAGAGTTTTCTTTTTCGATATTGAAAATGACGGTAAAACTGA
>JAENZU010000344.1 GCA_016841125.1 Melioribacter sp.
TAAGTAGGAGTATGAAAATTCAACTGTGTCCCCTTCTGAATATTCTGCCGGAAATTGGAAAGAATATTTTAATGAATCCGGTGTGGAAAGAGTTTGATTTAAATATTCATCCGAACCTCTTTTATAAAATATTTTAACACTTAAGGGATCGACATTATTCTTTTCAATAAATAATTTATTTATCGAAAATAAATTTTGAGAGTTTTGTTCGACGTTCGGAAATTCCAAAGCTCTTTTAGCGGAAAGTAATCCATATCCGGTGATATTGTCAGGATTCGCTGTTTTGGATGCCGCCTCAATTAGAATGTGCCTGACTTGCTTATTGCTGAGATGAGGATTAGCAGATAAAAGGAGCCCGGCAATACCAGCAGCAATGGGAGCCGCGGAAGAAGTTCCTCCGGCATATTTATATCCGTCGGAAAAAGAATCAGCGCCCAAAACGCTTACGCCCTGTGTCACAACTTCAGGTTTTATCCTTCCATCCGAAGTTGGTCCACGCGAACTGTATGATGCTGGTATTCCAAGTTTATCAACTGCCCCAACAGAAATAATGTTGTAAGCGTCCGCCGGACTTGTAATATAAAACCAATTATTATTTCCTTCATTTCCCGCAGAAGTAATGGTTACCATACCTCTGTTAAAAGCCATATTTGAAGCGCGCGCCACGATTGTTGAATTACCATTCATGTCACCATAATTGTAAGAATAGGTCCCCGAATCAAATTCGTTGTAGCCAAGAGAACTTGTTGCAATATCAACGCCCAAACCATCCATCCATTCAAGCGCTGCCGCAAAATTATCTTCTTCCGTATGCGTTTCGCTTCTTACATCTTCTGTTTTAGCCAAAACAAAATCGGAATCGAACGATGCCCCTATCAGATTGCTTTCACTAAACCCTGCAACAATAGAAAGGACATATGTGCCATGTTCATCCTGTGTAGCAAAATCACTGGATTGATTTGAAGTGACGTTATCTTTAAAAATAAAATCGTACTCGTTAATTATTCCTCTATTTTGCAGTGCCGGATGAACCTTCCATTTAAAACCACTGTCTAAAACTCCAATTGTCACACCACTGCCGGTAATACCTGCCGCATGAACAGACGGTATTTCAGAAGTTAATAGCTGTGTGAGAGACAAACCATAATCGAATGATGAGGGACTGAAAAATCCGTTTGAATTTAGTTTTGGCAAGCTATAATTATATTCGGGTGATTGTTTGTAAGTTAATATTCGAACCGGCTCGACCCTTTCTACAAAATCTTTTTGGCGTATTTGCGCAACTTGTTCTATTGTAAGATACGCCGATATGGCATTGAACCACTTGAGTATGTGTTCAATCTTAATTCCTACTGATTCTAACTGAGTGATATAGTCTTTTTTTATCGGAAGATCTTCATAAGTAAAATAGTTTTCCCCCATAGTTTTTTTTCGCCGTTCAATACTCTTTTCAGTTAAGACAGATTCAGCAATTTGCTCAAGAGCAGAACTTTTAGATAACACAAAACTTTTGCTGAAGTCTTTATCTTTGAAATAAATAAAGTACTTCTGAGTCTGCCCAAAATTTTGGGGAAGAAATAATATTAGGGTAAGTACAATTAAAATTCTTTTCATTATAAATTTTTTATTTGAATAATAGTTATAAAGCCGCTTGCAGAAAAGGACATTTTTTTTATCCAAAGTGAACATTAGGTTTCAAATCTCAATTAATTAATTTTCCAATTCTATTCCATCGAATAGAGGAGATGAAACTAAAAAATCCCGGGTTTTCTGTTAAAGTGTCGAGTGACCAATAAACCATCATCGCTCTGCCGATAATATTGCTCTCCGGAACGAATCCCCAGAATCTGCTGTCGGCACTATCATCCCTGTTATCTCCGAGCATAAAATAATAATCATTTTGAACAGTGTAATTATCAGTCACCTTTCCATCAATTTCGATCTTACTGCCTATAATTTTAACCGCACTTTTATTGAGTTCTCTATCGATAAAGATTCGCCATGTTTCAATATTACTCAGATTAAGTTTTATTACGTCTCCCTTTTGGGGAACTATTACAGGTCCATAATTATCCTTATTCCATTTGGACCCTTTGGGGAAGATTAATGGATTTGCGTACCCACTTCGAATTAAACTGCTGGCGTCTATCTTCCCACTTTTGGGAAGTTCAATCGGTTTACCATTAACATTTACAATCTTATCTTTTATCATAATCGTATCGCCGGGTAGACCGATACATCTTTTAATATAATTGAGTCTTTCTCCCGGTAAAATATCGTCGCGATTACCCGGATACTCAAAAACCACAACATCATTTAACTTTGGTGATGATACGGAAGGCAGCCTATAATAGGGTATTTGAATCTCGGTAAACGGAATTGTTCGAGGTGTTGCAGGACCGAATACAAATTTATTAACCAATAAAAAATCCCCCGCCATTAGAGTATTTTCCATTGATCCCGTAGGAATACGGTAGGCTTCAATAAAGAATGACTTTAAAAGAATTGCAGTTACAGCAGCAAATAAAAATATTTTTAAAAATCTACCGACTCTCAAAACCGTTTATCATTATGTGGTTAATCGTCAATCTGAAGAACGGCAAGAAAAGCTTCTTGAGGGATCTCAATATTTCCGACCTGCTTCATTCTTTTCTTACCTTCCTTTTGCTTCTCCAAAAGTTTTCGCTTTCTGGTAATATCTCCGCCGTAACATTTGGCTAAAACATTTTTGCGTAGTGCTTTGATATTAGTTCTGGCAATCACTTTAGATCCGACAGCAGCTTGAATGGCTACTTCGTACATTTGGCGGGGAATGAGGTCTTTGAGTTTCGTGCTTACTTTTCTTCCCATATCGTAAGCTTTACTTCTGTGGACTATCATCGAAAGCGCATCTACAGGTTCAGCATTCAAAAGAATATCAAGTTTAACCAGATCTGATTCCCGGTATCCTATAAATTCATAATCAAAAGATGCATAGCCGCGCGATATCGATTTAAGTTTATCGTAGAAATCAAAAATTATTTCCGATAAAGGAAATTCGTATTCAAGATCAGCTCTTGTCGGATCGATATACGAAGTATTTTTGTAAATGCCTCGCTTATCCATCGCAAGTTTCATCATTCCGCCAATGTATTCACTGGGGCAGATTATCTGTGCTTTAACATAAGGTTCGTTTATTGTATCAATCTCCCCCACTTCAGGCATTTCGGCAGGATTATCTACAATTATCTCCTCACCATCTTTCTTCATAACAATATATTCAACGTTTGGCAGAGTTGTTACGATTGTCTGATCATATTCACGGTCGAGTCTTTCCTGCACAATTTCCATATGCAGCATTCCAAGAAAACCGCATCTAAATCCAAAACCAAGTGCAGCCGAAGTTTCAGGAATAAAAACCAGCGCGGAATCATTCAGCCGGAATTTATCCAGCGCGTCACGCAGGTCTTCATAATCATCGGAACTGGTTGGATAGAGTCCGCTGTAAACCATGGGTTTGATATCTTTGTAACCCGGCAACGGTTTATCAGCACCATTGCGGAGTGTTGTTACGGTATCCCCCACTTTTGCATCCCGCACATCTTTAATTCCTGATATTAAATAGCCGACATCACCGGCAGACATTGATTTTGTTTTTCGTTTAGTAAAACCAAGAATTCCGATCTCTTCTGCTTGATGCTTTGAATCATTGATGAAAAACCTGATATCATCTTTTTCATTTAACTTGCCTTCAAAAATTCTAATATAGGCAATTGCGCCTCTGTACGAATCAAAAACCGAATCGAAGATCAAAGCTTTCAGCGGCGCCTCGGGATCGCCGGCGGGCGGTTTAATTCTTTGAACAATTGCTTCTAAAATATCATCAATACCAGCACGCGTTTTTGCACTCGCTAAAATTATTTCCGATTCGTCACACCCGATTAGATCAACTATTTGATGCTTTACGGTATCCGTCATCGCGCTGGGCAGATCAATTTTATTTATAACAGGAATAATATCGAGATTAGCCTCGATTGCTAAATAGAGGTTACTTATTGTTTGAGCTTCGACACCCTGTGCGGCATCAACCACAAGTAGAGCACCTTCACAAGCTGCAAGCGAACGGGAAACTTCGTACGAGAAATCAACGTGACCGGGTGTATCAATTAAATTCAGCGTATAATCTTTTTTATCTTTAGACTTGTATTTCATTTGAATTGCGTGGGATTTAATAGTTATTCCCCTTTCACGTTCCAAATCCATATTATCCAGAACCTGCTCTTTTAGCTCGCGTGTAGTTACAGTGCCGGTATGCTGCAGCAGTCCGTCGGCAATTGTTGACTTACCATGATCTATATTTTCAATTCTTCAGTAATTTCTACTGTTTTTCTTATTTTCTCAAGTTTTTATACTTTTAATATACTCAATCTTAAGAGGAAATTCAATTTTTGTTTATATTGAAGAATTAAACCATTCAACCCGTGTTGTGTAATCTTCCCATTAGTAATTATATTCTAATTATACAATAATTCAAGATTCAAGTAATTTAACAAGATAATAACAGTTGATGTTCTCGATAAATGGTTACTTTTTTGT
>JAENZU010000345.1 GCA_016841125.1 Melioribacter sp.
CGTTCAGGTACTCAAGATCAGTTACAAATTCTAATTTAAATTTGTCATCTGAGATCAATCGGAGTAATTGCTCATATTGTACTTTATAGTTTTCAAGATCCTCTTTTTCCAATGCATGCGTTCCGTGCATTACAAACGGAGGCAGTGTGATCATTCCGCAAAGGATTGCCGTTTGTCTTATCGGCACCAGCATATCCTGAATTGTATGTTTGTGAAGTCCATCTCTCTGATATGAAACTTTAGGACCGCCGGTTGAAAGGGCATTTAAAAATAACTTCCCTTTTAAAGCAGTACCTTTTGAACCGTATGCCCAGCCATGCTCTAGGACAAGATCCTGCCATTCTTTTAATAGAGCCGGAGTGCTGTACCAAAACATTGGGTGATGAAAAATTATACAATCGTTTTCGGTCAATAGCTGCTTTTCTTTTTTTACATCAATATCGAATTCAGGATAATGTTCATAAAGATCGTGAAAAGTTACACCGCTGATTTTACTGATTCCAGCAACTAGATGCCGATTAGCTTTTGATTTTTGAAATGCAGGATGCGCAAATAATATTAGTGTTTTCATTTTTTTATAATCTATATACTATCTTATTTTGTGATGAATTTAAGGAGAGTTTAATTTTAATCCAAACAAAAAACCCGGCAAGAATACCGGGTTCACAAATCAAATATTATTGTGTGATTTTACTTTATGAGATTCATCTTCATTAATGATGAATATTCCCTTGTATTCAAGCGGTAAAAATAAATTCCACTTGAATAATTGGAAGCATCCCATTCTGTTTGATAGACTCCTGGACTTTTGTTTTCACTTACTAATTTTGTTACTTCTCGACCGAGTACGTCGTAAATCTTTAATTCTACAAAGGATTCTTCTGGGAGTGAGTATTCTATTTTTGTATTTGGATTGAACGGGTTAGGGTAATTTTGATGCAAAGAAAATCTATCCGGCAAATCTAACTTAGACTTTTCAACAGACGTAACTAAATCGAGTTCGCCCCCCTCTGTTAATTTATAAAAACGGTTCACTTCAACATTCTCAAATATTTGCTGAGTACCTGATGGCCATTCAACGATCATTGAATCGATTATTGTTGAGTTACCCAATCCAAAGTGAACCCGTGAATCGTTTTGGCTATTATATCCATGCTGAGCATTAACTTCCCGCAACTGCCAAGTAGGGTTTCCGTTTATATCAGATTTAATTCTTACCTTCGTACCGATTGCACTCGAATTGCTTTGTAAACCAATATTCTTTAGGCTAATCCAAGTTCCCGAAGATTGTTCATGTCTGTAAAAAGTATTATTTACACCATCCCTATTTGCAACTAAAATATCAAAATCGCCGTCATTGTCATAATCACTGCACGCTGCACCCATCGAGCTGAACTGATCGTTCACTAATTCTCCACCGGTTATTTTCGTAAAAGTATAGCTTGGCGGTCCGTCATTCATAAATAAAAAGTTTTTATTGTTTTGCCAGTTTGTAACGTAGATATCAATATGTCCATCGTTATTAAAGTCGCCCCAAATGCCGGTAATGGAATAGCTATTTTCATTTACAATATCGCCTTGAGTAATTTTTTGAAATGTTCCGTCACCATTATTTTTATAAAGATCATTAGTGAAGTTTGCCTGGTTTGCAATAAACAAGTCTAGAAATCCGTCGTTGTTGTAATCACCCCAACTGGCACCCATCGATGCTTTCTTATCGGTTGTGACGGGACTATTCACCACACTGCTGAAATTTCCATTTCCATCGTTTGTGTAAAAGTTATTCTCTATCCCTGCGCCAGCAGCGTTAACAATTATTAAATCTGAATTTCCGTCATTGTTGAAATCAGCCCATGATGCACTGATTGACGTGGAAGTTACATCTACCGGCAGAATGTTTTCAACCTTTTCAAATTGGAATCCCCCATTGTTTTTATAGAGAAAATTTTTCTCAAAAAAATTGGATACAAAAATATCGATCAATCCGTCATTATTGAAATCTGCGAATGAGCTCCCGTTAGAATTGCCGCCGTCGCTGACTATTCCGCCGGATGTAATTAAACTAAAGCTCAAATCTTTATTATTGATATATGTAAAATTATTTTGCCCGTCCCTATTTGCCACAAATATATCATCGAAACCGTCATTGTTGATGTCGGCAATAGTGCTGCCTATCGATTTTTGACTACCGATTATAATATCGCCGCTCGTAATTTTGATAAAAGTTCCGTCACCATTATTAAAATATAGAAAGTTGTTGGAATTTATGCTTGCCGCACCTCCATTAGAAACAAACAAATCTGGATAACCATCATTATTTAGATCAGCCCAGGCAGCGCCGAATGATTCACCCCCGTCGTTAACCGGATCACCTGTTGTAATTTTTGTAAACGTCTGTGCAAATGTAATTCCCGAAACCAGCAAAACAATTAGATAAAACAAGTTCTTATTTTTAGTAAACATATATCCCCCGATATTTTTTATTAGATTTAATATCCGAAATTAAAGAGTATAAATTAATTTGAAAATGAAATGTGATGAATTGCAGGTGGAATGTGACGAACTGTTTTTATTTTGTGACGAAGTGAGGATTAAAAATTATTCAGCAGATTTTTAATAGTATCATTGTAAGTTCTTCCGGTTTGAATTTTAATGCCGTTACTAAGCGTAATCTCATACTGTCCTTGAAACATGGGGTTCATCTCTTTGATACTGTTCCGGTTAATGATTGAAGAACGGTGTACCCGGATAAATTTTTCAGGATTCAATTTATCTTCAATATTATTCATTGTATCCCGTATCAAATGTTTTTCTTTCCCGATATGAAAACGGATATAATTTCCCGCCGATTCAATCAGGTCGATCTCATCGGTTTCAATGAATATTATTCTTCCCGAACTTTTAATTGCAAATCTTTCGGAATATTTTTTTGGGGATATGTCCCCGTCATCTTTAATACTTTTCAGTAGAGATAATAAATCATCTCTCATATAAGTTTTTTCATTCGATAAAATTTTCTTTTTAGTACGCGTTAATGTTTGTTGGAATCTTTCTTTATCAAAAGGTTTTAATAAATAATCAACTGCATTTACTTCAAATGCCTTTACGGCATATTTGTTATATGCAGTCACAAAAACAATTTCGGGAAGTTCGTCGCCCGGCAGCTTTTCAATTACTTCAAATCCATTCATCCCGGGCATTTGGATATCAAGAAATACGAGTTCAGGATTTAGATGCGTAATCTTTTCAACAGCATGCAATCCGTCTTTGCATTCTGCAATAACTTCAAATTCCATTTCAGATTCGAGTAAAGTCCTTATTCTCTCTCGGGCAAGTTCTTCATCGTCAACAATAATTGTTTTGATAATTTTCATATCATTCGCTATTCCTCTGCTGGAATTTTAAGATTTACTAATACTCCTTTACTGTCGGCATTGGAAATTGAAAAAATAAAATTTACTCCGTACAATTGCTCCAACCTTGCCTTTGTATTTTTCAAACCGACCCCTTCCGTATAATTACCATCAATACCCGGGCCGCTATCTTTAACAGTGATATTTAAATTTCCATTTTCAATTCCTGCTGAAATTAAAATCTCACTTTCATCATTCATATGTTCAACCCCATGTTTAATTGAGTTTTCAACTAAGGGTTGAAGTATTAAGTTGGGAACTTTCAAATCCAGCGCAGTATCGTTAATCCGCATATTAATATTGAGTCTTCCCTTAAAGCGAATTGCTTGTATATCCAAATATTTATTTAGAAAATCCAGCTCTTCTCTAAGAGTAATTTTATTCTTGCCTACATTATCTAATGAGATCCGAAGTAAATCGCTCAACCGTGAAAGCATCCTATCTGCCGCTTCAACATCACGCTGCATCAATGTTGATATTGAATGAAGGGTATTAAATAAGAAGTGAGGATGAAGCTGCATCTTTAATGCGTCAAGCTCAGCAAGTGCGAGCTTTGCCTCTAACTTCGACGCCCTCAATTCGTTTGTTCTATATTTATTGTAATAGTCCCAACCTAATAAGCTTAGAATAATTATCCAATAAGTGAATAAACTGTCGATGGTTCCGCCGATAATTGCAAACCGGGCTGCAAATAGTGCTTCAAGTAAAGGTCTCCCCAAATTATCATCTATTGCTCTAATACCGAATGTAGAAAAAATACTCGAGAACTTATGTGTGAACCCAATAATCAGAGAAAAGGCTAAATGGATTAATACATTCCGCAGCCGGACGTTTTTTTGGAAATCAAATTTTCTTGCCAGCAAGATCAGTAACGGTGTGAACAATGCCCAGAGAATGTATATCGGCATACGATAGGTAATATTGTTATACCAGTTGAATGGATTTTGATTACTGGAATTGTAAATGAAAGCTTGGAATAAGAAGAAGCCCCCCAGTAAAATCCAGAAGAGCCAGATAAAAATAAGTCTGTAAATTTTATTTGAAATAATATTTATCACATCTGAGTATAAACTTTTAATTTGAAATTCAAAACCTTTTTCCTGTTTTCCGCAATGCAGCACCCTAATAATTTTCAGTAATTACTTGGTAAAGTT
>JAENZU010000346.1 GCA_016841125.1 Melioribacter sp.
AATAGTAACATAACTTGTTAAATGATAAGTATTTAATCCCGACTTAGATTTTCTTATAGTTGTATTGTAGTCAAGCCCTTAGAAAATATTAGTCGATTTGTCATCCCGACGGCTGTCGGGATGACAAATTTGGGATAAACTCACCTTAGGCGTCTAATAGGCGCCTTTTGTTTTGAACAAATCAAATTATAAATCGTCTTAAAAGGATCAATTTAGATTCGCAAATTAGTACTGTAATAATTGAAATAAGGTATTTAAAGTGAAATTGAGAATAAGTATTATCACCATTACTCTAATTACCCTTTTTACAATTACTAACCGGGCGCAGACAGTGAGCGGCTCATTCATGCTGGGTTTACCTCAGGGTGAGTTTAAGGATAACCTGGATAGATTAGGTTACGGCCTGCAAGTTCACGGAACTTTTTGGACTACTTCAAAATTAAGACCCTTCACCTTTGGCATCAATTTAGGATATATGATTTACGGTGAAGAAAGCTTTAGAAGACCATTCAGTATTACGAATCCGGATGTAACCGTACGAGTTTCCCGAAATTACAATCTTGCAAATTTTCATTTACTTTTCCAGGTTGCGCCTTTTCAAGGGACGTGGAGACCTTACGTTGAAGGATTATTCGGCGGTTCATATATTTTTACAACAACCGATATTGAAAGCGAAAGAGACTTTGATAATGTTGCAAGTTCAACAAACTTTGATGATTGGGCATGGAGTTACGGTGCGGGATTCGGTCTGCTTATACAAGTTGCCAAAGATATGGGGGATATAAGTAATCTGTACCTCGATCTTAGGGGTAGATATTTATTCGGCAACCGCGCTGAATATTTGAAAGAAGGCGATGTCATTGTTGATTCTCGACAAGGTACCGTTACTTATAATGTTACCGAATCAAAAACAGACTTGCTCACTATTCACATTGGTGTTACAGCGTATTTTAGATAATAGAATGCCGGATTTATGTCCGGCATTATTACATTTACTGCTTACTTTTTCAGTTCAAATTTCGGCTTCAAAATTATTTTAGTTTTCATCGAATTGGAAATCAGGCAGTGTTCTTCGGCTTTTTCGATAATTCTTTCAGCTCTTTCAATATCTTTTTCTTGAGTTACTACTATGTTAGGGGAAAGTTCAATTTCAGTGAACATGAATCTTTTTTCCACTCTTTCCATTTTTCCTTTACCTTCGCAGCGGTAAGATTCAAATTCCAATTTCGAATTTTCGGCGATTGCCAGGAATGTTGTCATCAAACATACATTTGCAGATGCAACAAACAAGTGCTCGGGCGACCATGTATTTGGCACTCCTTTTAGAAATTCTGCAGGTGTCGCAACTTCAATAGCCGGAAATTGATCAACATTTAGATCACCTTTCCTTCCATCCTTCCAAACAACATTAGTATTATAAAAGTATTCTGATTCCATGATTTTATCCTTTTTATGATTAGGATGAGATTTATTTTAATTGGTTTCAAAAATATTCACGTTAGTTTTTAATTTAATTGAGGTAGGTTTTAGTAATGCAGAATTCTTTTCTATAAGTTTAAAAAGTTTGATCAAAAATATTGCAATTAAATAAATTCTATTTACTTTCCATAGTGTTAAAATTCAGGAGACTGTCTCAAATGTTTAATAAAACCGTTAAAACGGTTATTGATAGTTGTATTTTTCACTCGTATTCCCACATTTGAAAATGTGGGTTAATTCTAAAGAAGCCTTTTGAGACAGCCAATATTAATTTCAATCAGAATTTCGATTTACAATAATACGCCGATTAACTTTTCAATCTGTCATGTCAGAGTGCAATTCTTTTCCAAAAATTAAATTATTGCCGCCAATGATTCATAGTGCGCTTTAATTGTTTTATCCAAATCATCAGTACTGTGAGCCGTTGATACAAAAACAGCTTCGAACTGTGCCGGCGCCAGATAAATCCCTCGGTTTAGCATTTCGTGAAAATATTTACCGTAAAGTTCCGTATCAGATTTAACAGCCGCTTTGAAATCATTTACTTTCTCTTCTGTAAAAAACATACACTGCATTGAACCGACTCTATTCATTGCATAATTTTTGCCAAGTTTTTCCAAATTAGATTTAAATCCTTTTTCCAAATAGGATGAATTCTTTTCCAATGTATCGTAAACACCGGGATTATCTTTAATATGCTTTAGTGCAGCATACCCTGCAGACATCGCCAAGGGATTACCGCTTAATGTTCCTGCCTGATAAACCGGTCCAACCGGAGCAATTTTTTGCATGATCTCTCTTTTACCGCCGAAGGCACCAACCGGCAAACCGCCTCCGATAATCTTTCCGAAAGTAGTCAGATCGGGTTTAACACCTAAAACTTCCTGCGCACCGCCGCGGGCAACTCGAAAACCCGTCATCACTTCATCAAATATCAGTACAATTCCTTCTTCATCGCAGATTGAACGGAGTTCTTTAATAAACTCATCACTTACTTTTACAACTCCCATGTTCCCGGCAATCGGTTCAATAATTACCGCGGCAATCTCGCCTTTATTTTCCGCTACTAAATTTTTGATCGATTCGATATCATTATAATCGGCATTTAAAGTATCTTTAGCATTTCCTTTGGTAACGCCGGGACTGGTCGGCACGCCAAACGTTAGCGCACCTGATCCGGCTTTAATTAAGAAGTAGTCGGCATGACCGTGATAACAGCCTTCAAATTTTATAAACTTATCTCTGCCGGTATATCCGCGGGCAGCCCTAACAGCACTCATAGTTGCTTCGGTACCGCTGTTAACCATTCTCACCATTTCAATTGACGGCACCAAATTAATTATCAGTTTAGCCATTTCAATTTCTAATTCTGTCGGTGCGCCAAAGCTGGTTCCCTTTTCCAGCATTTCAACTAAAGCATTTTTAATGAAAGGAGGATTGTGGCCAAATAGATGAGGACCCCAGCTTCCGATATATTCAATATATTCGTTTCCGTCAACATCATAAATTTTTGAACCGTTTCCGCTTTCTATAAATAAAGGGTTACCTCCAACTGACTTAAATGCGCGCACGGGTGAATTAACTCCGCCGGGAATATACTTTTGCGCTTCTTCAAATAATTTTATCGATTTACTAATATTCATTAAAACTCCTATTTTTTCTAATTTCTTTGAAGCCACAAAGACATAAATACGTCTAGTACTTTGTAACTGTTGTTCTCATAAAATATTAATTCTTTTGCAAGTAATGCTTTTAATCCGGCTTGAACTGAACTCGGGGAAGTTAATCCATATTTATCTATAAACTCTTTCGATGTCACCATTTTAACTTCATCTTCTTTCGCAATGCTTCTCAACAAATTCCATTGATAATCACTAATTAGTTTTCTGGTGCTGTAATAAATATCCTTGTTCTCTTCAAGAATTTTTATCATTGTTTCTTTTGCAATCGTTAGATCAATCTTTTTAATTTGTTCACTAAAAATTTTATTACAAAAATATTGAACATAAAAAGTGTGTCTTCGAGTTTGATCTAATATATACTCTGCCGCATCTTCACTAATCTTCATTTTACTTTCACTGAATTTCGTATGGATAAAGTCAGCATAACTTTGTTTTGAAATTGAGTCTAAACTCATGATCTCTGTTGATTGATAAAATGGTCTACTATGCTCGCCGAAAATTGAGAGCATCATGCGTTTTTCGCTGCCCGCAAAAATAAAATTTGTATTTACAGAACTTTGAATATGTTTACGTAAAAGAGATTCAACATTTTTTTCTGGATAGTAAAGTATTCTCTGAAATTCATCAATAGCAATTATAATATTAGTTTTTTGTTCGTTTAAATATTGGAATAAATTCTCTAGTGTCTCATGTTTTTCGCTTTCTGTCTTTATATCAAAAGTAATCTGTGGATTTCCGGTTAAGGGGTCGAATTCAATTCTTGGACGCACTCGAGTGAATATTTGTGCAACTAATGAAAATAACTTTTCAGGTTTATCTTTTAATTTACCGAATACACCTTTTGAAAAAACTTCAATAAAATCTGTTAGATTATTAGTAGGCAGTATATCCAGGTAAATGAAAGAATACTTACGAGAATTCTTCATTTGATAGAATACATGCTTGATGAGTCCTGTCTTTCCCATTCTGCGTAATGAATAGAGAGTTAAGTTTCTTCTATTTTTGATAGAAGATATGATTCTTTCAGTCTCAACTTCTCTGTCACAAAAATGCTCAGGATCAATATAGCCGGTTATTAAAAATGGGTTATTCATATAATATTACGTATTTTACGTAACGTAATTTACGTAAAATATTTTACGTATTCTACGTAATCATTAATTATTTTTATTCAAATATTTAGCGGCATCTTTTGCAAAATATGTAAGAATCATATCTGCACCGGCGCGTTTTATGGCTATCAATGATTCTATCATCACTCTCTCTTCATCAATCCAATCCATTTTACCGGCGGCTTTTATCATCGAGTATTCACCGCTTACCTGGTAAGCTGCTGTCGGCAGACCAAATTTTTCTTTTACACGGTAGATGATATCGAGATATGCACCGGCGGGTTT
>JAENZU010000347.1 GCA_016841125.1 Melioribacter sp.
AATTTTAGTGGGGATGATAACAAGGCAGCCCGATTTTAGTTACATTGTAGAGCTTAATGAAATTGACCATAGTTTATTTCCGGGAAACGAAGAGGAGAAAGTCTTTCAGATTAATCAGCAATACATGAGCATTCTTGAACATGCAGTACGCAGAAATCCGGAGCAATGGTTTTGGATGCATAATATTTGGAAATATTAGTGATGGAAAAAATTCTCGTAATTCAAACCGCATTTATCGGTGATGCAATTCTTACACTTCCGATGATTCAAAAATTAAAAGAATTGAATCAGGATTCACAAATAGATGTAATTGCGATCCCTTCCACTAAATTATTATTTGAAGCTTCACCTGCAGTTAGTAATGTAATAGTGCTTGACAAGAGGGGCAGACATAAATCTTTGTTTTCAATTTGGAAGTTTGCTAGAGAAATTAGAGCTCAAAATTATTCAAAACTCTATTCACCGCATCGCTCATTCAGGAGTTCTCTAGTTACGCTGCTTTCAGAGGTGCGCGAAACGTTTGGATTTGATAACTCAGCATTGCCGCATATTTACAAATATCTCGCCGTTTACAGAAATGATTTTCACGAGGTAAGAAGAAATCTTGAGCTGATTGGCTGTAAAACAGATGAGAATAGTTGGAAGATCAAACCCGAGTTAAGTGTTTCAAAAGAGAGAGTGGAATCAGTAGAAAATTTTATTGCGGAAAAAGGAATTACAAATTTTATTGCCATCGCCCCCGGTTCCGTTTGGGAAACTAAGAAATATCCCGAAAAGCATTTCATCGAGCTAATTGATAAAATGAGCAGCCGCAATTTGCATGTTGTCCTAATCGGGAGCGAAAAAGATGATGACCTTTGCAATCGGATAGTTTCAGCGTCAGGTCAGAATGTATTTTCATCTGCCGGAAAATTTGATTTAATTGAGACAGCGGAATTATTGAAAAGAGCTGAATTACTTGTATGCAACGACAGCGCTCCAACTCACCTCGGTATGACTGCAGATATACCGGTGCTAACTTTATATTGTTCAACGGTTTCATCGTTTGGTTTTTATCCTTATAATTCAAGGAGCAGGTTTCTAAGCTTTGATGATTTGGATTGCAAACCTTGCGGAATTCACGGTTATCAGGAATGTCCAGTTAAAACTTTCGAGTGCGGACATAATTTAACTCCGGCTCAAGTAATGACGGTTGCGGAACAAATGATTTCGAAAAATTAATTGCTTAATTTATATTTGATTTAATTGAGAATCTAATGGGATTATTTAATTTCGAAGAACTGAAAAATTCATCTGTATATGTTACTCCGAATTTTCCGGTGCTTCAAACAAAAAGATATAAGTTCGGCTTGTTAAGCATACTTTCAATTGTGGGTATTTATACTATACTTGTTGCGATAGTAGTAACTCTAATATTGGCGTTTACTCCTGCAAAAGAAGCGGTTTATATTTTTGAAAACGAAAAAATAAAAGAGCAGTCTGTTAGAATAACTGATTTAGAAGAAAAAATTATTTTTCTCACACAAGAAATGGAATCTTTAGTTTCCACAAACCGCCGCTTAAAATTTGCGATGATTCTAGCAAATTCCGATTCATTGGATTCCACTTCTGCCGTTTATGATTCCTTAAGATTGGAGAATAAAATTCCTAAATTAAAACGTGAAGGAAACGTAGCTTTAGTATTTTGGAATCTTATTGAAAAACTGTCTGCAACTGAAAATCAATCAAATGAAAAATATTTTCTTTCGCCTGTTAGAGGCGGTCTAATAAAAAACTTTGAGCCCTCGAAAGGACATTTCGGAATTGACTTCGGAGTAAAAACTAATACTCCAATTTATGCGGCGGCGGGGGGAATTGTGATCTTTGCGGATTACACTGTGGCTGACGGTAATATGATGATAATTCAACACGATAATAATTTCATTTCAATTTATAAGCATTGTGCTTCGTTAACTAAAAAAATAAGAGATGTTGTTGTGCAGGGAGAATTGATTGGTTTAACCGGTAATAGCGGATACAATACTTCCGGTGCTCATCTACATTTTGAAATTTGGAAAGACGGAAAAGCAGTAAACCCTGATAAATATCTATTAAAAAACTGGGAGTAATTTTTATGGCTGTCAAAAAAGATATACCATCAAACGGGGAAGTAAGTATTCTAAGCAGCGGAGTTAAAATTGAGGGCAAATTATATAGCGAAGGAAATGTCCGTATTGACGGCACAGTTATAGGGGATGTAACCGTTAACGGCAATTTAACTCTTGGCGATACATCAGAACTAAAAGGTGAATTAAAAGCCAAAAATATAACAATGAGCGGCAAGGTTGACGGGAAAGTTATTGCATCCGAAAAACTTATACTTGAAAGTAAGTCCAAACTAACGGGCGATCTATTTGCACGAATATTAGTGATTCAGGAAGGAGCCCTTTTTGACGGGACGAGTACAATGAGCGGTAACTCAAGTGCTGCCGCACCTAAATTAAATGAAGGATAAAAAGTCGTCAAATTTTGCCAGTACTTATCGGCAGGTAGGACCCTATCTCGGGTTAGGAACACAACTGGCATTTACAATTGTACTGATGTTTTTTATCGGAAAATGGATTGACGATACAGCAGAAACCTCACCTGTTTTTATTCTCATTTTTACATTTACCGGTGCAATTGCCGGGCTTTACAATTTTATTAAAACCGTTCTTACTTTAAACGATAAGAAGAAGTATGATAAAGACAGCTAAAATAATTTCAATCTTTTATGTTGTTATTTATTTATCTGCTTTTATAATGTACAAATCAGATGTTATTTCGGAACTATTTTTATTCTCTGCTATTTATGCCGGGGTGCTGAATTTACTTAATAGCTTGGCTGCCTTTTTCTTATTTAAATATTCATTCGGCAAATCGAATAACATATTTCTAATAGCCAACTTAGGCGGAATGGGAGTAAGGCTCCTTTTTTTACTTATAGCAGTCTTTATTTTTATAAAATTCTTGAATATTGATAAATATGGATTTATATTAACGTTCTTTATATTTTATTTTTTCCTATTAATTTTTGAAATCTATTATTTTAAGAATAAAGTAGAAAAAAAAGGTATTAACTAAGCTAATTTTTAATGGATTCTACTACGGTAAACGCAATTAACGATACAACCGCTGTAATTGCAGCGGAAGCTTCCGAGACGGGCTGGATAATGCACCATGTTCTGGATAGCAATCTTCTTTTTGGAGTGATCCCTTTACCTCATCTTGAATTGTTCGGTATTGATTTTTCAATAACGCAGCATCTTGTATTCATGTGGTTTGCGGTAGTCATTTTATTGGTTGCGTTCAGAAAAGTTGCTAAATCTTACAGTAAATCTTTAGCACCTAAAGGAATAAATAATTTTTTGGAAGTGCTAATTGTTTTTGTGCGTGATGAAATCGTTCGTCCTACAATTGGTAAAGGTTATGAAAGATTTCTTCCATTTTTGCTTACAATATTTTTCTTCATTTTGGTTTGTAACTTTCTCGGTCTAATTCCTTTCGGCGCTACGGCAACCAGCAATATTTCAGTTACTGCCGCACTTGCAATTATTTCTTTTTTCTTTATCCAGGTCGGCGGGATGATGAAGAACGGTTCGTACGGTTATTTCAAAGGTTTGCTTCCGCACGGGATACCCGCATTGCTCATCCCGATTATGCTAATAGTTGAATTTTTAGGGTTGTTTACAAAACCATTCGCATTGGCAATAAGATTATTTGCTAATATGACTGCAGGTCACATTGTTATTTATGCGTTGATTGGACTGATCTTTATTTTGAAGACATTTTTTGTAGTGCCGGTTTCAATTGCATTTGCATTATTTATTTATCTATTGGAAATTTTAGTAGCATTAATTCAAGCATATATATTTACAATGCTGTCTTCCTTATTTATTGGAATGGCGGTTCATCAAGAACATTAAGAAAATCTATAAAGGAGGAATCAAATGGATTTCGCTTATTTAGCAGCAGGATTTGGTGCTGGTTTAACTGTGATCGGCGGTGCATTTGGTATTGGTAAGTTAGCTAGTTCGGCTATGGATGCAATCGGACGTCAACCTGAAGCCGCAAATGATATCAGAACTTCAATGATTATCGCTGCTGCTCTTATTGAGGGTATTTCCCTGTTTGCGCTAGTTATTTGTATTTTATTAGCTCTTAAATAAGAAAACGGAGTGTGAATTTTGCACTCCCTTGATTTTCAAAATTTATAGGAAGAGAATATGTTTGCCATTTCCAACTTAGCTGTGTTGGCTTTTTCAGGCGGCGGATCTCAAGGCGGTTTGCTAGATGTTAGTCCCGGTCTCAGTATTTGGACTATCGTCACTTTTTTTATTCTTCTTTTTCTGCTTACAAAGGTTGCATGGAAACCGATAATTAAATCCTTGAAAGAGAGAGAGGATTTTATTAAAGACTCTCTCGAAAAAGCGGATAAAGCTCAAAAGGCTGCTGAACAATTGGTTGAAGATAATAAAGCCAACCTTGACAAAGCCGAAGAAGAAGCTCAAAAAGTAATTGAGCAAGGAAGGG
>JAENZU010000348.1 GCA_016841125.1 Melioribacter sp.
CTTTGATTACTGTTCGATTAAAAAAAGTTGCACAGTTAAGTAATTACTTTTAGGTCTTTCTATTTCTTTTGAGCAATGGCAATTAAATTTTTACCAATTGGCGGAGTTATATTTAATTCTATCTTTTTCATAATGGGAACAATCAGTTTATCGTATGCTGATACGTTTGAAGTAGTAGTAGTTTTTTTTAGTAAAACAAATGCAATATACCATGGAATTATACCGGCTATGTCAACGTATTTAATGGTTTTCATATTGAATCCCGATGACGTTATTACATTTTCAAGTTCTCCTTTAGTGTATCGTCTAAAATGACCTACTTTTTTATCTAGCTCACTGAAAAGAAATTTTAATGCCGGTACAAATATAAGAAGATGACCATTCGGGCGTAAAGATTGATGCGCGTGTTTTAAAGCTTCTGAATCATTTTCAATATGCTCCAACACGTTGATATACATAATAGAATCAAACACATTATTGTAGAGATGAGATTGATCTTCAAAATAGGAGTTTTTACAACTCACCTTTTTGTTTGATTTGAACTTTTCGCTAAGTTGGCTAAACATATTTTCTGATGGCTCAAACGCCGCTAAATTTTCAATTCCGGAATCAATTAAAAATTCAGAAAAATTCCCGGTTCCCGCACCAACTTCAGCAACATTTTTACCAATGAATTCTCGGAATTCATCCAATATCCATCTATGATAATTTTTTGCAAATGACATTGCTTCCAAATCTTTTCCATAATATTTACTGCTATTTTTTTCTTTCATGAATATTTTCTTCAAAATTAATTAAAAAGTTTTTTGCAATATAGATCGATAATTCAACTGGTCAAATTTTATTTTAGTTAATTTATATTGTAAACAGAATGACAAAATAAAAATAGGATATATTTTCTAACTTTGAGTTACGAGATATTGAATCTGCAAAATTCACCTATTTTATAAAAGATATTGAAAAAGTTTTGCAGCCGAAATGATATTTTCAATCTAATCTGTGAGTCCTCTTTACCTTGAATTAAATGTAAATAAATCAACGAATGTTAATCCGCATCTAAATTAAGCAGTAAAATCATCGCAATAAAGATTCATAATGAATAAAATTGGGTTTGAATTTCAAGGTGAGCATCATAAAATTTTAGTACACCCGGGAGGATTCGAACCCCCAACCTTCTGATCCGTAGTCAGACGCTCTATCCAATTGAGCTACGGGTGCGTTTTTATTATCCCTAAAATTAAAGAAAGTAAAATTCATTTGCAATTTTCATTCATTTGATAAATAAAAATTCTTTTATAGCCAATGAGACCTCTTAATAATTGAATTTTATTTCTGTGTAATTAAAACAAAGGTGGGAATCTTTTAGAAAATTAGTGGAATCCCATTTACACTGGAATAACACCTGAAATATTTCAGAGGTCTCTTTATTATAATTAATAAAAAAAAATGTAAATAAGATTTAAATTTGTTTATCTTTATTATCTAATTTTTATATTTTCAACTATAAGAAACATACTTATTATTTAATATAAGCGACGGAACTTTCAATAAACATGTACACTGATATCTTCTTTCCGAATTAATTATGGATATTTTATTTTATTCACATTTCTATTATCCCGAGGTTGGAGCCGCATCATTACGAGCTCAATATTTTGTTAAGATTTTAAAAGAAGCCGGACATGAAGTAAATATAATTGCTCCTGTACCTAATTATCCGCACAATTATGTATTGGACGGGTACAAGCCTCACCAGGTTGATAAAGAAAGAAACATTGTATATTTACCGATATTCGTACCTAAAAAGCATTCCGTAATTGGACGCATTTATTCCTATATTTCCTATTTTTTCTCTTCATTATATCATGCACTTTTTAAGGCACCTAAGCCTGAAGTAATTATTTCCTCTTCGCCCCCCATATTTACTCCGTTTGCCGCTGCTTTGGTTTCGCGATTGCGCGGAACAAAATTCATTTTTGATATCAGAGATATTTGGCCTGATATTGGAGTTGAACTAGGCATCGTTCAGAACAAATTACTTGTGAGTTTATTGCGCGGTATAGAAAAATTTATTCTTAAAACGGCTGATTTTATTACGGTTACTGCTGAAAGTGAGAAAATTAATTTGATCAACAAGGGAGTTAATGCCGATAAAATTATAGTTATTTACAATGGTGCGGATACCGAAGTTTTCAAACCGATTGACATTAATAGAAAATTAGAATTGCGCGATAAATACAAAATTCCACGGCATAAAAAAGTTTTAATCTATTTCGGATCATTTAACAATGGAATGAACGACATTGACACTTTGGGCGATGCATTGTCGCAGCTTAAGGAATTAAACGGATCAGTCCACTTTGTTGCTGTAGGAGACGGAAGCAATCGCGTCAATTTTTTCAATAAATTAAATGGCAAGATTGAATATTCATATTTTAAAACTATGAATAACGAAGAAGTTGCCAATCTGGTTTCACTTTCTGATTTGAGTATAATTCCGAGAAAATTGTTAAAACATGAAACCGGCGGAAATATTCCTGTAAAATGTTTTGAAAGCTGGGGTGCGGAAATTCCTGTAATTATATCCTCAATGCAAACTTCAGAAATAACGGCTATTTTTAAGGAGTGTGAAGCAGGTTTATTAGTTGAACCTAATAATAGTGTAGTTCTGAGAGATGGGATAATTGAGCTGCTAACTGATAATAATCTTGAGGAATTGGGTAAGAGGGGTAAAGATATTGTGGACAAAAAGTATGACAGAAAGGAACAAGCAAGAAAACTGATCTCAATCCTAAACAAGCTCTCACAAAAATAATATTCACCATTCCAATATATTTTATTACAATATCAGCCTGACAGCTGCTCTTTAGAAAACTCCTCTCTTTGTAATTTCAACCCAAAATTGTCATTAGAAAATCAGCAAATAATGCTAAAAAAATATCCCGTTATAATTTTCAAGTGTCTTCTCTAATCAAAATATGTAAGATTTTCTTATGAAAATACCCCCCCCAAAAAAAATCATTTTTTTAGTTGTAAAATCTATTTATTAAAGACAAATTATAGTTCCTTCAATAAAGTATATAAACCGTTAGAACGGTTGTATGCTTCTTAAGTTGTTGTTTGTTTGTTAACCCACGACTTAAGTCGTGGGTTAATAAAAAAATAAAATAAAATAAAATTTTTTAACCGTTTTAACGGTTTTAATTTCTTCTACAAATTCGAGGTGTTCACTTTTGAGGAACGGACTCAAATTAACTAATTATTTCCCAATAATGGCAGCAAGAAAATTCTTCCTAATGACAAATCAGGGGTCAATTATTTATCTCACGTTATAAATAATCTTGAAACAATTTGTCATTCCCGCATGTTTAAGCGGGAATCTATCTAGTAGATGCCCGATGAAGCCATTCGCACATGACACACGCGTAATGCGACTATTCAAAATTGCTTTTAAATCTTATTAGAGTTTTAATTGCCTGCAAAAGAAAAATTAGAACTTTTAATTTCATAAAAGCAACAAGAAATTCCTTTTTATTATAAAGAGACTTTTGAATAATTGAATTTCACTTTTATGTCATTTCCACGAAAGTTGAACTCTAATGGAAAATGAAACTTAGAATTTTTCGGAAGTCTCATTGACATTTGTTGTAGATTTGAAGTTTTAAAAAAGTTATGTTACAAAGTTATTTTTATTTAGAATATACCAGATTATAATTGAGCAAAAAACTGCGGATACAAAAGTTAGTTCAAATAGTCATTGCCATTTATTCGAAATTAATTCGAACATTAGCCGGTTTGTTTTTTAGGACCCGGGAAACTGATGTAATTATTGTTTTAAAAAAACTTGGTGATACGGTTTTCGCAATTCCTGCAGTTATTGAAATAGCAAAAAAAAGTAAAAAAAGATTAGTTGTTGTTTGTTACGAATCAAATACTGCAATAATTAGGAAGAAATTAGATTGTGAGTTTGAAATATTAAAACCAAAAGATTTTTTTCTATCGGGCAGACTTCCCCGTCTCAAAACTTTGACAAGATTATACAAGTTGAATCCGCAGATCATTTACGATCTCACGGGAAATTCAATCAGCGCCGGGATTTTACTTTTTTTTACTGCTCCAAGTGTAATCGGGTTTAACGAGAAAGAAATTGTTAAAGGACTTTATACAAATTTTATTAAACCATACAACAAACCTCATCTTGTTGCAATGTATCTGAGAGTTTCTTCACCCGAATTAAGTATTAACGAAATGGCGGTGCACTGGGATTACCCGGCAAAATTAAATAATAACGGATATATTTTAATTCATCCCTTTGCGGGCTGGAAAGCAAAAGAATGGAACATTAGAAAATTTTACCAACTTGCGAAAATCTTAAAACAACATAAATTTAAAATTCGTATTGTGAGTGCTCATGGCGAAATGGATGATGATGTAATTGAGGAAATTAATAAAATTAAAATTGAGTATTCAGAAACCCAAAACATTGTTCAACTAATTAATCTTATTGAAAACTCATCAGTAGTAATCGGAAATGATTCGGCTGCAGTT
>JAENZU010000349.1 GCA_016841125.1 Melioribacter sp.
GATCATCTTTAGCGTTGAGACTCACAAAATTTCTATCCATGAGGTCTGCAATTTTGGTGTCATCTTCCGCAAATATCAGCTCACGAATTTTTATATCATCAATTAGTATTTCGTTTTCATCAACGATATAAATTACATTGATTGTTTCACTATTCTTACCGTATCACTTAATGTAATCGAAGGATTGTCTTACCGTCATCTCTTTCTTAACTTCAATAAATTCAGTAGTGATCAGCCTGCCAATACTGTTTTCGGGATATGCTAAAATGGTGAGTGCAATTTCTCTCTCCTCTTTTGAAAGGAGATCTATCATCTTTCGGGAAATGGCTGAGGGCATTTCTTCCAATAGCCAGGTTCTATCATCGGGGGACATCTCATTCAAGATTGATGCAATTTCCTTTTTGCTGAACTTTTCTATGATAGCTATTTGCACATCAGGCTCAAGGTGTTCAAAAATATCGGTAGAAATACCTTTGGGGAGAAGTCGTAAAAAAATTGCCTGCCGGCTTTCATCCAGGTCGTTCACTAAATCTGCAACGTCTGGTAACTCCAGACTGTCAACCACTTCACGCAGAGAGGTGAAATCTTTTTTATCTATCAGTTCACTAATCTCAGGTATAATCAATTTAGAAAGCATTTTCACCTCCTATCTTATTCATGAACAATTCACATTATTCCAACCGCAAAGTGATCATTCTCCGGGTTAATATCCGGAATTTTATCATTAATCAAATTCACAAATTTAAACTTACGATCTGTTTCAACTTCGAAAATAACAGTATGTTTTCCATCTTTCCAAATAGTAATATCTCTCGACAACTCGATAAATGAACCATCATCCAAACCGACTTGAAGTTGAATCGGGACAGGCAGATTGCCTACTTTTTCAACTTCAATAATAATTTTTCCTTTGTACTGGTTTACATTTTTTATCCCGATATCTGCAACACCATTTTCGAAAAACCAAGGTTTCCAAAACCAGCTTAAATCCTGACCGGCAACATCATCGAATGTAAAAAAGAAATCATAAGGCATTGGGTGTTTACCATGCCACCTTTTCATAAATTCCTGCAGTGCTGACTTAAATAATATTTCACCCAATAAATTCTGCAGCGCAGCATACGCAAAAAATGGTTTTGAATACCAGATGGCTAATGCTGTCGATCCCTTCACAAGGTAGGACGGAGTAATGATCGGCATATCAGCCTCATTGCCGAATATTGTTATTCCTTCCGCAAGAACTCTTGAGTAATAACTTTCATCGCCGACAAATTCCAATGAAGGTCCGGCAGTAAAAAACCTTGCCCACCCTTCATCCATCCATGAATACTTTCTTTCGTTTGTCCCCATATAAAAAGGAAAGTATGCATGTGATATTTCATGAAAGGTTAATGCGAAAGTTTTTACCGAATCAGCAGGGTCTCCGTCATTTGCCATCATCGGGAATTCCATTCCTCCTCCGCTCCGCTGATTACAGAATGTCGTCATTTGAGGGAAAGGGAAGGGAACACCCGGCAACTCAGATGACAGATACTCAATCGCAATTTTTGAGTATTCCCCAACCAGATTAAATTTTTTAGAATCTTGCGGATACACGGCATGTGCAATAATTCTCGGGTGTTTCTCATTACCGGTATTAACACCGACTGCATCCCACAAATAATCTTTGCTTAATGCGAAGGAGAAATCCGAAACGTATTCAGCTTTGAATTTCCATGTGGTCTGATTATCATTTAAAAATACCTGTTCTGTTTCATGATCATTGGCGGTCACAATATGAATAACAGCGTCGGAATTGACAGCCTGATTTAATCTATCATTTATTTTCGGATTAAAAATTTCTTCCCCGTTTTGAAGTAGACCTGTTGCCCAAACCATGTAACCGCCGGGTACAATTATTTCAACTTCGTAGTCTCCGAATTCATTATAAAATTCGGTTTTACCCGAGTATTCATTAATGTCCCATCCATCGATATCATCGTACACTGCAATTTGCGGAAACCAATACCCAACAAAAATATCATCGCCCGTGTATCTTCCCATTCTCACATTAGAAATTCTTGAGAGTGTAAATTCCCATTCAATTTCAATCTCAGTTACAGCGCCCGCGTCAATTTCATTTGCCAAATAAACTATCATATTTGTTGAAGTATATCCAACCTTACCGCCAAAGGGTTTAGCGTCTATTTCTTCATCATTAACAATAAGTTTTTTGATCTCAACGCCGTCATGAATATCAGACGGAGCAAGTAAAAAATCTCTGACTGCTCCTTTCTTGAAAATATTGGAATATAGACGGAATATTAATCTATCCAATTTGTCTGGACTATTATTAATAAACTTAATCGTTCCGCTTCCTAAGAGTAAACCGTTTTCCGGATTCAGCTCCGCCTTCAGTTTGTAGTTCACCCTATTCTGCCAATAGTTTGGACCCGGATTTCCATCCATCGATCGGGTACCGTTTTTGTATGAAGATTTTATATTATTCGGGATGAAAAGATTTGAACTTTGTGAAAAAACTATTTGAGCAAAAAAAGTTATGATGAGAAAGAATAATGTTGGTTTGTTCATTTCAATCAATAATTTAATTAGTGAAAATGGAAAATAATAAAAGCTGAAATTAAATAGTTAGATGTGTGATTTTTTTTACAGGTCCAAAATCATTTAAAATTTCATTTTTCAGAAGTCTCTGCTATTTATTATTTTTGAAATAAAAGTGGAAGAGATTAATGCTGTTCAAATATCCCTTTGCAAAGAAAATATTTTCAATTCAAAATGTATAAATTCCTTAATAATATTCCCGAAGAAAATGAAACCAAAAATTAGAATTAAAATTTGCTGCATCTCTTCGATAGAAGAAGCTCAACTCGCAATTAAATACGGCGCATCCGCAATTGGATTGGTCTCTGCAATGCCTAGCGGACCCGGAGTTATTTCAGAAGATGTAATCACTAAAATAGCTGAAGGCACACCGCCGGGAATTTCGACCTTTCTGCTAACTTCAAAAACCAGCACAAAGGAAATCATTGAACAGCAAAAAAGAGTTAAGGCAAATACTATTCAGATTGTTGATAGAATTGAAGAGGGAAGTTATATTGATTTCAGAAATGAATTGCCGGGAATTAAAATTGTGCAGGTAATTCATGTTACCGGCAAAGAATCTGTTGAAGAAGCAGTTGCTGCGGCACAGCATGTTGATGCAATTCTTTTGGATTCCGGCAATCAAAATTTAGAAGTAAAAGAATTAGGGGGCACTGGGCGCGTGCATGATTGGAAACTCAGCAGAGAAATCGTTTCTAAATGTCCGGTTCCGGTTTTTCTTGCCGGCGGATTGAATCCCGAGAATATTCAATCTGCAATAAAAGAAGTGCAGCCATTTGGAGTTGATATTTGCAGCGGTGTAAGAACCAACAGAAAATTGGATGAAGCGAAGTTGAGTAAGTTTATTAGTAATGCTTCGTGATATAGAACACAATTAAACGGATTTGAAATCTAAACAGATAGTCTGCGACTAGAAAAATTTTTTAATAGTACCATTCAAATTCGGGTCAAATTCGAAACTTCTCAAAATCAACAGTCGGTTGTTAAAGAATTCTCTTTCCGAATTCATTTTTTCTTTCATAAATTTAAACTTAATATTTTTTGAAGAAACGGATGAAACACTATATAATATTTGCACTTTTTATCTTTATGATTTTCGGCGAGCCTGCAAGAGATGAGGTTACCACACAAAACGTTACGGTCGATTTACCTTACCGAATTCCGACCACGCATATAAAATCTTTAAGAAGTAATTTTAATTTTTTACTTCAGAATAAGCTGGAAAAGAAATTAAATGAAAACCCTAAATGGAAACAACTGATCCGGCAGAAGAAGTTTGCAGTTGGATTAGTAGATATTAGTGATCCATACAAAGTTCGCTACGCAAGAGTTAACGGCGAAGAAATGATGTATGCAGCCAGTTTACCTAAGCTTGCAATTTTATTGGCTTCAATGCAGGCAATTGAAGATGGTGAATTGTATGAATCTGAAGAAATTGCGCACGATATGAAAATAATGATTAGCCGTTCCGATAATCATGCGTCAACAAGGATGATAGATCGACTCGGATATCAAAAAATAAGTGATGTTCTAATGGCTGATCGGTACCAGCTTTATGATGAGAGTCACGGCGGCGGATTATGGGTTGGGAAGAGATACGCCAGCGGAGGACCGAGAAACCCCGATCCAATGCTCGGTTTGAGTCATGCTGCTACCGTCGATCAGATCTGCCGATATTATTATATGCTTGCTTTCGGCAATCTTGTAAGTTTACAGAAATCGGAAGAGATGCTCGATATATTGTCCGACCCCGAGCTTCATCACAAATTTGTGAATTCAATTGAGAAGATAGCACCAAACGCAAAACTCTATAGAAAGTCCGGGACCTGGGAAGATTATCATTCGGATTCGATTTTAGTTTGGGGTAAAGGTTTTAGAAAGTATATTCTTGCAGCTCTGATTGAAGCTCCAAATGGCGAGGCAATCCTTCGCAATCTTGTTCC
>JAENZU010000350.1 GCA_016841125.1 Melioribacter sp.
AACGGGATTCGGTTTTGTCTCTTCAGTTGTTAACTCATAACCAGCATCCAGCCAGCCTTGAACGGCACCATTCAATATTCTCACATCTTTAACTCCCGCATAAAGCATGATAAACGCACAGCGCATTGCTGCAATTTGTCCGGCACTGCTGCCCGGAAAAGGATCTTCGTTTTTAGGAAAACCAAATCTGCCGTATAGGATTACTGTGGTATCATGTGTTATACCTTTTGCTTCCAACGCTTTTTTCAACTCCTCCGGAGTGCGTCTATTCCAAGTCTCCGGTGACTCGAGTTCAAGTGTGTCTAAGGATACTGCCCCGGGAATGTGCCCTTTCAAATAGTCTTCATGATTTCTATAGTGTGTATGACAAATTACATATTTATCATTATTGTATTCCGGTGGAGTTTTTCCATCAATTAGCTTCTTTACCCAATCTGGGTAAACTAACATTTTGTAATTTTTTAAAAATTCCATTGGAAGAGATTCATCTGTCGTCCATTCATCGGAAAAATTCTCATATATCTTAATGTGCTTATAATCATTGCGTAAAAATGCTTCAGCAACGGTTTGTGTATCTTCTGAATTGCTGCCGTAAATTATAACTTGATGTTCGGGCATTATACCTTTCGATCCAACAATTTCAATCCAATCCATATACTTTGCCCACTTAACGGGAAGACATCTGGCGCCTTTAATATGACCGCTTCGTTTTTCATTCGGTAGATTCCAACCGTTATAAGCGTGCACAGGTCTAACATCCACAAGATGAATGTTTGGTTTATCTATCAATTCCAATAATTCACTCGTTGTGATCTTTTCTGTTTTCTGCATTTATTTTCCCGTTTTATTTTTTGAGCAATTAAATTATAGCAGTATGGTCAAAGCAAACAATTTAATTTCACTTTGAAAATTGGGCTTAATATAAAAATAATAAAGTGAAATTGCTTGAGGTGATAATGCAGAATTTATCTGAATGGAGTTTCAGAATGGTTATCAATCTTAACAATAACGCCGCTTTAGTAGAGCACCACTCAACTGTCCCAAGAAAAATGCAGTAATGAATAACGGATAAGTATACCACTCAAATCCAACATCAGAATAAATTCTAATTGCAATAATAATTGGGACAGGGATATGGATTGCCAAAAACCA
This sequence comes from Melioribacter sp., assembly GCA_016841125.1. Classification (GTDB taxonomy): domain Bacteria; phylum Bacteroidota; class Ignavibacteria; order Ignavibacteriales; family Melioribacteraceae; genus JAENZU01. Next base: position 1,153 of record JAENZU010000350.1, read on the forward strand.
TTTAAGAGAAAAGCGTTTTTGATTTTCCCGCCAGAATCCGAACGGCAAATTTATAATAAAAATAATAATTGCAACTAGAAATAAAATCATTAATTATTAGAATTACTGCAAAATTTATTAAGGTTTAATTTTACTAATTTTTACAGGCTTGCAAAGATATCCTTTATCATTTGCAACCCGGACACATTTTGTGCAGAAATATTTACAATCGGTTATTACATTAAAAAGTTGATCAAGATTATTGGAAATAAAAGGCTTCGACATTTCACACAGAGCCATTTTTTTCATAATGATATGATCCTTTCCGAATCAATTGATTTTAAGGAAGGGATACCTTTATTGAATTAATTTTCTGAGGTATCCAAAATTTCAAGACTGTCAGTCCACAATTTTATTTCGTCCCAATCTCTCCAATCCCCCTCATCCATTAAACCGGAATCGTCTTTTTTTGCCAGCAAGCGCCAAAACCAGGGGAGTTTTTGGTGATCGACTTTTCCGCCGAACATTCCTACTTCAACAGATCCCGAAATTTTTGAGAGAAGAGGCTGCAGCATGCTGAGTGTTTTCTGTTTGGTTTCTTCATTCGATTCTTTCATAGTAAGCCCAAGTGCGAAGCACGCAACAGGTATGTTTTTTAGATCACGGCTGAACTTTTGTGCAAAGTTAATGCTTTCGTGCAGAGGCTTATCAAGTCTTAAAGAAGTGCCTAAAATTACTACATCGAACAACTTTACGTTTTTTACTTGATCAACGTGCATTACCAATGTATCGAAATGCTTACTAATTAGATTATCAGAAATAAACTCAGCAACTTCTTTTGTTGAGCCGGTTTTACTGGCGTAAGCTATAAGTGCTTTTTTAGGCATGTCGTTAGACTTTAAACTGCATATTGTAGAGAATATTATCTCGCATCAATTTAACAATTAAATTAGCAAGGCGGATTCAGTAAGCATCCGCCTATACAATTATATTTATTTTGATACAAGTTTGGCTTCTTCTAAAATTACATCGTAAGAATAGCCGGAACCAAAATCTCTGTTTAATGTAACTTTTCCTTCGAAGATGGCAACGTCATTAACTTGTGCCATATCCAGTGTGGTAACGGTTAAATCATAATTTGTTTCATCGCCGGTACCATCTTGAATGTGGAACCAGTTGCGGTCCATAATTCCGGGATTAGCCTTAACTACTTTACCCCGTATTTTAACAATTTTACCTGAATATTTATCCTTATTGTTGAGCAGTTCTCCAATGGTGATTCCGTCTTTTACAGGTTCAACTGAAATATCGGAAGCAACTTCAGGCTTTACATTGCTGTGAGGCGATTGAGTCTGCATCATATTTGCCGAAGGCATAGCAAATGGTTTATTACTTATTTGCTGGACAAAAAGAATTGTTTCGAATGTTTTATTTAAATCTTTACTTTCAAAATTTTTCATTTCCAGCCCGCTTGTATAATACAAAACGGCACCTTTTTCTACATCCATTTTAGTTACGGCAAGCCATTTTTCTTCGCCGTTTTGATCAACTTGCAAATAAGTATAGTTATTTGCTTGAATTACATCCAATACTTCTATTTTAATATTATTATCTGCGGTGGTACCATTAGTATTTGTTTCTTCCTTTTCGTCCGAACAGGCAAATAATAATGTAAAAAGAATAATCGAAATGAGTGTGAATTTGAGACGCATATTGAATCCTTGTTTATCATAAAAAATTTGTTTGACAAATATAACAAAAAGTGATTTTAGAACTTAATATTATTCATTCTTTTATCAGGTAAAAAATTAGTATGTCTTCCTTTCCGGATCCGGATTTTTCCGTTTTAGATCTCTATTTGTTAAAAAGTACAAAAAAAACGTTCAAAACAGCAAATAGCAGAAATAAGTAGTTGAATACAATTGCAGGAAATTTCAACCTATCTGTTGTGTTTTCTTTGGAAATCTGATCTCCTATTAAATTTTGAGCTGTTTTTTCGAATTGATTTTTGTTTAGCAGCAAATAAAAAGTGCCGGTTAAAACTGCAGCACTATGATAAATATTTGTTCCCGTAAACCAATGATATTTAACCCCCGTATAAATCGTAATAAAAAGCCAGATAAGAATTAATAATAGTATTGAAAAAATTATGAAACCATCTTTCAGTGAATTAAGTTTTTTCATCCGGAAACTGAGGATCACAAAATAAAAACCCATCGGTGAAAAAGCCCAGGCTGCACCGGAAATTCCATTCCCAAAACGATTTGTTGAATATCGAATAATTAATTCTACAATAATGGCTGAAATAACAAGCATTAATGTTTTAGGAGTGCCTAGAATTCTTTCGGTTAGAATTCCAAACATTGCAATAACTAAAACATTTACAAATAAATGTAGGAGTAATGGGGGATTGGGACCGTGAGCGAATCGGGAAATTATAATCTGAAATGGGGAATGAAGTCCATAATTTGCACCAAGACTAAAGTAGAGTGTTTGATCAAAATAAATTGGAATTGAAACAACGAGACTGCAGAGAATCAATACCAGTGAAGTGTGCGGGAAAGGTAAATCCGAATTGGCGAATATTTTTTTGAACATATCTAAAAAAGAGCCGCCTCAATTGAGACGGCTGCTTAAATTAATCAATAGTTGGAGTATTTAATTCTTTCAAACCGGAATGAAGTTCGTCGTAGGTTAATTCATGATCTTCAAGTTTTCCGTCAAAATAATCTTGGTAAGCAGACATATCAAAATATCCGTGTCCGCATAAATTAAAGAGGATAGTTTTTTCGGTTCCTTCCTCCTTAGCTCTATTTGCTTCGCGAATAACTTGCGCAATCCCGTGAGTTGCTTCGGGTGCCGGCAAAATTCCTTCGGCATTCGCAAACAGAACTCCTGCTTTGAAACATTCCAATTGATGAATTGCACTTGCTTCAACTAGTCCGTCTTTTAGAAGCTGACTTACAAGCACACTCGCACCGTGGTAACGTAAACCACCGGCGTGAATTGCCTCCGGTACAAATGTGTGACCCAAAGTGTACATCGGCAAGAGTGGAGTTAATCCAACCGTGTCACCAAAATCGTAACGGAATTCTCCCTTGGTTAATTTTGGACAGGAAGCCGGCTCAACCGCGATACATCTCAAATCTTTTCCATCATTAATTTTATGATGCAAAAACGGGAAAGCGATTCCGGCAAAATTTGAACCTCCGCCGAGAGGTGCGATGATTATATCCGGGAAATCTCCGGCTTTTTCCATTTGCTTTATCGATTCCAATCCAATAACAGTTTGATGCATCAAAACGTGATTTAAAACACTGCCGAGCGAGTACTTTGCACCTTCAGTTGTTGCGGCTCGTTCAACCGCTTCGGAAATTGCAATTCCCAAACTTCCCGGA
>JAENZU010000351.1 GCA_016841125.1 Melioribacter sp.
ATGTTCCACCATCCCAAGAATTTCCGGCGTCTGTGCTTCTAATAAGTTTTAATTGATTACCGCGATTATCTAATACTAAATATTCACTTGCGGAAATAGAACAAAAGTCAGCAGGTCTGAATGGGTAGGTTTTAACTGACCACGTATCTCCATCATCAGTCGATTTAATTATTGCGCCCGCAGTTGTTCCAGAAATTCCGGATATTATAAGAGTGCTATCAGTTAGAACTGAAAATCTTGGATTCCTAAAATTTATCGGAGATGTAAAGTGCGAATTTCCTTCAGCCCAAGTTATTCCATCATTATCGGAATAGTAACAAGCTGTTTCAGCCTGATAGCTATTTTCAGTTGTTTTTGCTAAATATAGAAGCAGTCTTCCGGTGGTAGTTCTAATTGCACTTATTGAAACAGAGGGATAATTATTTACAAACTGTGTAATAAGTGCTGGTTCACCCCATGTTTCACCCTCATCCATTGTTTTTGAAAACATTAGGGAATCGGGGTAACCCCCTTTCGAATAAACGATTCCTAAGGTTCCATTCCCCATATTAATTGGATGGGGAGTCATTGTGTAACTTTTGTTTATATTCTGCAGCGGAAAAAGTCTGAATTCATCAAAACCGGATTGACAAATTGAAATTGTTGTAAATAAGATGAAAAACATTAGATAGGATTTCATATCACGCTCCTCATTATCCCCACTTGCTAAATAACATCACAATGTCTTTTGAACAAGTGATTTATTAAATAACTATTTTTACAATTTTCTAAATACTATATTTATTGATAATTAGACGACCCTGGTGATTTACTTTTACTGCTCCTTTTTAAATACTACCGTAAATGTAGTACCAACACCCTTTTGGCTTTGAACTTCGATATCGGCTTTATTCAATTCAACATACCGCTTAACAATAGCGAGCCCCAATCCGTTACCTTCAAATCTTCTAGTGTAGCCGGTATCTTCCTGCGAAAAAGGAGAATATAATTTCGATTGATACTCTTCCGATATACCAATTCCGGTATCTTTAACGCTCACACAAGGTTGCTGATTGCTATTGCTGAAAATAATAATTTCTACTTTGCCCTTGGGTGTAAACTTGATTGCATTGTCGATTAGATGAATAAATACCTGCGACAGCATATATTTATCCCCAAGAATTTTTTGATCCGGGGAATTATTTTTAAACTCAAATCCAAGTTTTTTGGATTCAGCTTTTAACTGAAATTCTCTAAGAATTGGTTTCAGAATATCTTTTTCTAAATCCAATTTCTCGCTATTGATCTCTATGTTGCCGGTTTGAATTTGTGACATCTCCAGAATTGCATCAACGGTTCGCATAATTCTTTGTCCGGCATTATTGATCATTTCAAAAGTTTCGGTATGATCTTCAACCAGTTTATCTTCAACTATGTCACGCAGAAGAGATGTAAAACCGAAAATTATGTTTATTGGAGTTCTTATCTCGTGGGACATTTGGGCGAGGAACTCAGATTTTAATTTATCCGATCTTTCCGCCAGCTCTTTTGAAATACGCAGCTGCTTATTTGCTTCCTGTAATGAATTGTAAGCCTTTATTTGACCTTGATACAATTGGGCATTCCGTATTGCAATTGCAGCCTGTCCGGCTAAAATTTCAAAAGTGTCGGTTATTTCCCGCGCCTTAATTTTTTGCAGTGATTTACTGTCAACATATATTACACCGATTTTTTTATCGCCGATAATAAGCGGTGCACAGAGGATAGTTTGAAGATCTAATTTTAAGATACTTTTGCTTTGGTCATAGTTAGTATCGCTTTGTGCACCCTCCAGAAAAATTGATTGGCCTGTATTGAAAACATCCTGAACAACTGTGGTGCTTATTTCAAATAGTGATTCCGGAAGAGAATTGCCTTTATTATTCATACCGAGTTTATATTCTAAGTCACCCGCAGAATTTCTTAATACAATAAATCCACGGTCGGCTTTAGCTGTTTCAATTGCATTCTGAAGCACCAATTCAAGAACATCATCTAAAATAAGCGATCTGTTTATAGTTTTAATAATACTCAGAATCGCTTCGAGGTTTTTAGAATTGATGCTGGATTCTTGTGAAGAGTCTGAACCGCTTCTTAAGGATTCAATGTTTTTTTTGAAGTCGTTGAATTTCATTTATTAATAATAATAATTGGATATTTATATAGTTAAAAATAGAAAAAATGACAATAAACAATAGTTAAAATATTGTTAATAATGAATTCTTTTATTTAGGGATTTTTTGCAACTGTAAGAGTTTAGACGCATCAAAATCTTTAAAGTGGATTAGATTTGATCAATTATATTGCGGATTTTTTCCGCTTTATACGGCATACCGGATTTAAGATAGAATTTGAGCGATCTATTTAAATGTTGTTTGGCTTTTTCGGGGTTGTTTAAGTCAATATATAATAGGGCAAATTGATGATCGGTTTCGGCGGAGTTTAATTGACATTCGACATCTTTGTTTAATCGGAGAGAAGTTTGGAACTGATTCTTTGATAATTTATAATTTTTTAATTTTCGAAAATTCATTCCTCTAATTTTATAGATATCCGCTATTGTCAAAATATCGTTAATAGAATTTGCCGTTTCAAAAGCTTTTTCGGTAAAATTTATAGAATTCTCGATTTGATTAATTTCGCTGTAGACAAACGCCTTGGACGCATACAATATTGAAAGCAATGGTGTAAATCTGTTTGCTTCCGATATTAAAATGGATTTGTCAAATTTCCTTAAAGCTTTTTGATATTCTTCTTTATGGGTGTGCAGCATACCCAAGTTGTGCTGGGTTCTTGCAATTAGCTCTTTTTCTTTATCATTTTCGAATTTGGAGAGTGAGCTTTTTAATAAATTAGAGGAGAGATCAAACTTGCCTGTAAGTGAATAAATGATTCCCAGATTAACGTCAATCATTGCGGCATTTTCATTGTTCTTATCTGAACCAGTTAAGTTTTTAGCTGATTCAAAATGGGTAATTGCTTTATCAAAGATTCCCTGTTCGGCGTAAATTGTTGCAAGCAGATTTTCATTAATTGAGATCTTTGAATTATTTGCCGTATTGCTCAACAGCCTCTGTGATCTTTTTAAGCATTGGATACTGTTTTTCCAATCAGCCAAATTTGAATATAAAATTGATAGTTCAGTTAAAGCCTCTGCTTTTACAAGCTTATATTCTTTGAGATTACCGCAGAGTCTAATAACATAAAGCAGTACCTCTTTGGTAATTTGGTATTTTCCTCTTTTTCTGGAAAACCTTACAAAACTAATCAGAAAATCGAGTCGTTTATTCTGGGGTAATTTTTGAAGAGTAAAAGTCAATGAATTATCAAGAATAATTCTTTGATCAATTTCTAATTCGGGTTTGTTCTCGGATTTAAGCAGATCTTTAAAAAAAGTAAGTACCTCGGTTTTGCTGAGGTACCCAGTTAATAAATTTTTGAGATCGGAAATGAAGATACTTGATTTAGACATTTTCACTAATCATCAACCTTTACAAAACCGAAGCGAGAAAAGTGAGGAATTTCAGCTTGAACTACTTTCACTTTATTTTTATTCAAGTTGACATTTAATGATTGATATTCGGTCATTACGGTTTCACCATTTGCGGCGATATAAGCAAATCCTATTTCATCGTTTTCTGTTAAGCCATCAAGATTTAAATTCTTGTATTTTATATCCAATTCAAGTTCTTCATCAAAGGTTACTCCCGAGGGACTTAAAACAACACTTGGAGATGCGTCGTTGAATTCGATTGTGATATCCATGACGCCTACAAAAGCATCTTTAGGTATTTTTAACTTGCCTTTTACTTCAACATCTTCACCGCCAAAATCTGCAAAATTAAAATTGAATTTGATCTTTCCGCCTTTGTTACCTTCAATTGTTTCAGTAAAGGAAGTAGTTGCAATGGATTCGATACCTGCTCCGGAATGAGCCGGTTTCATTGATAACCATTGAAGATTTTTTGTCGGTTGTTCCGGACCAACTATTCCGGATTCATCAGAGCAGCCAATCATTACAAAAAGTGCTGCAATTAAGAGAATAGATAAACGTTTCATTTTAAGCTCCTGCGTTTTATTTAATTTTTTGTATTTCACTTTTAATCCTTTGCTGTCAAATATCACTCAAAATAACTCAAAGAATATGCCATCTTTACGAGTTCAATTTGCAGCGGTTTTTCAACAATATTTAATGATGCAAGTAAATATTACCTGTAAAAAAGATGATTTGCCTGCGATTTGTAAATATTTCTTACATGGTTAGGTTTTCGGATAAAGTGTCGAATATTAGGGGATTTGCTAACAATTTGATTCTATTGGTGATTGAATTCAATTGCAGTAATGTTTTTTGAAATTAAATTTACAGGTAAAAATTATTGAATTTAAGGCTATTGAAAACTAAGGTATTAGTTTTTTGAAAAGTGTGCGCAGAGTAAAATAGGTCCTGACTTCTGCCAAAAAAAGTGCAAACCAATAAAAAGTTTGAAAATAAGAGA
>JAENZU010000352.1 GCA_016841125.1 Melioribacter sp.
GCATTGTATCAAAACTCATTGCGTTAACACCGAAGAGCAATGTCTTTGCATCATAACCTAATACTCTCAAGAATGATGCGACATGAGCTGATGTTTGACCGGTATAGCAGTAAACAACAACTGCTTTATTTGTTGGTAAAGTTTTTATTGAAGCATCAAATTTGAAGTCTACTTTTGGAGTATACTGTATAGCACCTGCAATATGACCCCAATCATAATGTGCTTGTTCCCAATAATTAACAATATAATAGTTGCTTAAATTAGTATATAAAGTTCCGTTATCAATTTTAGCAGTTCCGAAACCTTCTGCTAAAACTGCGGCAATACGGGCTTCTAAAATTTCTGCGCCCGTAGTTTTTCCGGTAGATAAAGTCGGCATTTCGCCTGCTGCGTTTTTAGCTGCGGCGGTTGTTACAAATTCAGCGGCTCTTCCATTTCCAATACTACCAGCCCAGCTAGCTTTGAATTGTGAGTTCCAGCTTGACATGCCCCATTTGAGATCATAAACATTTGTGTAACCTGCTAATCTTAAAAGACCGGTTGCCCAGCCTGCTGTTTGACCTGAATAGCATGCAATAACTACTTTTGCTTTGGCTGATAAATTATTGTTTTTGTAATAGTCTAATAGGTTTGCAGTGGTAACATTAACGGCACCGTCAATATGACCGGTTGCAAAATCTGTTGCTAAGCGGATATCGATAACTGCAATATTTGAACTTGGACTAAGTAGATCTGCATAAACGTCTGATGCTTTGATCATTGCAGGTGCAGCGGTATTAATAAAATCGCCGTTTGCTTCAAGATATTTTACCAACACTTCTGCTTCATTTACTGTCGGTGTTGGTTCAAGCGGGTTTTCATCATCACTTGAACAGCCCGTTTGAAAAAATAAAAATGGCAGAATAAGCAATAGATAAATAAGATTTCTTAATTTCATTTCGAATTACTCCTACTTTTGTTTTGGTTTATTAGTTTAATTTATCTCTTTAAAGTCCCCACGATGAGGGAAGTTTTCCGTCTACTATTACACCTTGACTTGCAGCTTTTTCCCAATTCAGCAGATCTTCATCGAACAGATACAATTCTTTATTTTTGAAAGTATCGTCGCTGTTTTTGCTGATATGGCAGCCTTCCGTACAATTTGAAAATACTACCCAGTTGCCGGTTGTTAAATCTTTATAACCTGTTCTGGTAGTTATTTTAATAATGTTATGGGGAGTGGTATATTTATAAGTTGGTCTAACATCAAAATTACTTAGAATTGGAGTACCGTAGTTATCCCAGCTATCTGGTGCCATTGGTGACTCTCGCAATAACGCAAATTTGTATTTTGCTTTAGTCTCGGTAAGCGGATTCATTCCAATTTTGAATTTTTGATGTGAAGCTATTCTTGCACCTTCGGCACCCACATGACAGCTTCCGCAATTATTGTAGTCTTGCGAGTGGCAGACGTTGCAGCTGAAAGTATCAATATGTTTTGTGTGGAACGGATTTGCTGTGGCAACATTGGAATGGCAATCGTCGCATTCGGGTTTCAATGGCATTTTATAACGTTGGTCATAAATATTGCCGTCACCGTGTATTTCATTTTTATTGTGACAATTCATACAAGTAAAACCTGCTTTTGTTAAATGCACATCGGGCACAGTTCCAATTGCAACGCCAAAATAGGCATGTCCGCCGCGGCTTACATGACAGGTTGTACAATGATCGCGCATATCAGGAGTTTTTTGGAAACTATGTCCCTTATAGAGTCCGCCTCCGCCTGCGTGAGGTCTGTTTACATGGCAATCACCGCATGATGCATGACAAGATGCACAATTATGTTCATAACCGTCTTTCATTTGGGCTGATAATTGATCAAATCCGGTTGGGACATTATCCAAACCTGATCTTAAAACAACCATACTTTTTTGTCCCCAGCCTTGTTCGTGCAGACTGTTGGTGGCTCCGTTAACTATGCTTGCATGACAAGCACCGCATTTTTCAGAAGCTTTATGAGATGGCTTGGCAATAAAATTACCTGAGTGAGCAACACCTTTTTCTGAAGAACTGCCGTCACCATTGTGACAAGATACGCAGCCAAGTCTGCCGTGAGTGCTGTTTTTGAAAAGTGTATAACCGTCTCCTCCCATAAATACTCTATCGTACGGTTCTATATGCGGTGCATCTCCGCCGCAGCCTCCGCCGCCCACAACCGGTGGATCCGGGGTATAAACTGTTTTCAAAAGTTCGTAATCCGTGTGACAACTAACACAAGATTCAACTGAATTTTCTGCTTGAGGTGTCACTACTTGATTAACGTTCTTTTTTTCTGAGCAGGCTATAATAAATAAGAACGAAAGGACAGAAGCGACAAATAAGAGAAGATTTTTTTTCATGATAACTATCCTATTAATAGAATTATTTTGTTATTAGACAGGAGTATCTCCAAATTGAATGCCAGTCAATATTGGGGCAAAAACGCACTAAACCTGATAACAAGTTGAAACATGTTGTTTCACTTGAATCATTTCGATTCGGAAAAATTAGTTAAACTATTATTTTGGTTATGGTTACGGCGGGTGAAACAAATCGTTTCGTGTTGAAACGATTGAAACATATTTTATTCAGCCAGACCTAAATTTCTCAATTTACGCCACAAGGTAGTTCTTCCAATTCCAAGTTCCTCGGCAGCTTTAGTTTTATTCCATTTATGTTTATTTAGGATTTGCACGAGTTCATTCCTGTCCGCATCATGAAAACTCAAGGGTGATTGATTTTTATAATTGCCGGATTTTAAACCATCCTTAATGAAAACAGGAAGTTTTGAAGATTGAATTGTTCCCGAATTTGTACGAACAAAAGCATACTCGATCACGTTTTCAAGTTCTCTTACATTACCGGGCCAACCATACTGCAGAAGTAATTCAAGAGTAGAGTCATCCAATTCCTTTTGCTCTTTATTATAAATGAGTGCAAACTTATTTATGAAGTGAGCCACAAGCGGTATGATGTCTTCCGGTCTTTCGCGCAGCGGAGGTACTTTAATTGGGATTACACTCAGACGATAGTAAAGATCTTCCCGAAGTGAACCGGATGCCAAAGCCTTTTCAATATTTATATTTGTTGCCGAAATCACTCTAACGTCAACTCTCCGGGTTACTGATTCTCCGACTCTCTCAAATGTGCCCTCTTGTAAAACACGAAGCAGTTTTATCTGCATCTGCAAAGGCATTTCGGCTATCTCGTCTAAAAATATTGTTCCGCCGTCTGCAATCTCAAAACGCCCCGCTCTATCTTTATGAGCATCGGTAAATGCACCCTTAACATGCCCAAATAGTTCGCTGGCTAAAAGATTATCGGGAAAGACCGAACAATTTACTTTAATGAAGGGCTTACTATTCCGCATGCTGGTTTTTTGCACTGCATTTGCAACCAATTCTTTTCCCGTACCCGATTCGCCGTGGATTAGAACCGGCGCATCACTCTCATTAATTTCTTCAACCAATTCATAAATTTCCTGCATTGATTTGCTGTGCCCGATTATTCCATGGAAATTTGAGAATTTTTCTAAATTCTTTTTTAGATACTCCAATTCCGTATTATCTCTAAACGAAATTATCCCGCCGGTAGGTTCATTGTTCTCATTGTAGAGTACTGCGGAATTTAGCCGGATTGGTTTATTCTTTCCCTCTTTTACACAAATTTTGGATTCGTAATCATAAATATTCTTATTAGATTTGAGCACCATCGCAATGGGGCAATCGGAATAACAAAGTTCTGATTTAAAAACATGTTTACAAAACTTACCCAGTACTTCTACTTTTTTATAGCCTGTTATCTTTTCAGCTGCTTTATTAAAGAAATTTATCCTAAAATTTTTGTCAACGGTGAAGACACCTTCGCCAATTGAATCTAATATGTGATCTTTAAGATTATCGGTTATGCTCATTACAAGTATTTATTTTTTCAATTATTAATAATAATATTTTATGGGATAAAATAAAATCTATAAAAAAAGCCGCCTCAATTGAGGCGGCTTTATTAAAAATTATATTTTAAGCTTTAATTGCCAAACACATTCCTGTCGCCGTTGATATGCTTTTGGGCATCAATAATATTACCTTGAGCGTCAACAATTCCGCTGTGACATGTCGCGCATGCATCAAGCGGGAATGGGATATGACCTTCCGGCACAATTGAGGTAATATTATTTTGAGCATCAACTTGACCGTGACAAGTTCCGCAGGCAGCCTGTGAACCGTCAACAACATTCCATATCGGCGAATAATTTCTTCCGCGCATTACGTCGCCTGTATAAGCAAACTGAGAAGGACCTGGTGCATCGGATTTTTTAAATTCGAAGTTTCCGTGACAGTATGTATTTGAGCATGTAAAATTACCACGATTGTAGGATGGATCCCCAAGCTGTGTGGTTGTAAAATCTCCGAATACCAATTCAGCACCTGGAGTTCCATCTATGTGTCCTTGTGAATCAAATGCCGGGGGAACAGTATGGCATTCTGTA
>JAENZU010000353.1 GCA_016841125.1 Melioribacter sp.
GAATAATCTTGTGCAACTAAAAAATTATTTCTTCTTAGCTTAAGAGATAACTCAAAAGCCTTACCGGAAAGTTCCTTTTCCAAACAAATAATGTATACATCAATCTTTTCTTCCGGCAAATTAAGGCTGTTTTCATTTTCACAAGCCAGCAATATTCTTTCAATCCCAGCCGCAAAACCAATTCCGGGAGTGGGCTGACCGCCAAGTTGTTCCACTAATAAATTGTAGCGCCCGCCTCCGCATAATGCACTTTGAGATCCAACACTGCCGCTGAGAATTTCATAAGTTGTATGAGTGTAGTAGTCCAATCCTCTAACGAGTTTGGGATCAACAATGTATGGAATACCTGCCGAATCTAAATAACTTTTAACTTTTTCGAAATGGCTTAAACTTTCTTCATCGAGGTGATCGATAAGCAGAGGGGCATCTTTCATAATTTCCTGATCAACATCAATTTTGCTGTCGAATATTCTAAGGATATTTGTAGTAAATCTATTTCTGCTCTCCTCGGAAAGTTTATCTACTTTATCTTTCAAATAATTTTTCAGTAATTCTTTATATCTTTCTCGAGACTCGGGTACACCAAGTGAATTAATTTTAACTTCTAAATTTTTCAATCCAAGGGATTTTAGAATATCATACGCAATAATTATCAATTCCGCATCCAGCAGCGGATCGTGACTTCCAATCGCTTCAGCGCCGAATTGATGAAACTGCCGGTAGCGTCCAAGCTGCTGTCTTTCCTGCCGGAACATCGGAGAGATATAAAACAATTTATTCAGCACCTGCTTTTTCCCGAGTGAATGTTCGTTGAATGCCCTAACAACCGCCGCTGTCATTTCTGGTTTAAGCGTTACGGATGTTTCACTCCTATCGAGAAAAGTATACATCTCCTTTCCGACAATATCGGTAGACTCTCCGATACCGCGGGCAAATAAAGATGTCTCTTCAAATACCGGAGTTCGAATTTCTTTATAATTAAAATTAGAAAAAACTTTTCTAACTAAATTTTCAATATGATACCATTTTTGAATATCATCCGGCAGAATATCTTTAGTGCCTTTAATTGCTTTTATCATAATAGTTCAATTGTTTGTAGGAAAAACAGAATTAAAGAAAGGAGAAATTAATTAAGGAAGATCGAAATATTTTTTTTCTTCTTCCGTAAATACATGCAGTATTTCTTCCTGGGTACCGGCGGTCATAAGTTTTTCACGGAACTCATCTTTGTTCATCATCCGGGAAATTCTACTTAACAATTTAATATGGGGTCCAACAAGATTTTCTTTACCGATCAAAAGAAAAACAAGATTTACAGGCTCACCGTCCAAAGCTTCAAAATCGACCGGCTCTTTTAATTTACCAAATCCGGCAACAATTTCTTTTACTGCATCGGTCTTAGCGTGAGGTATTGCAAATCCTTTTCCAACACCGGTAGACATTATTTTCTCCCGCTCAAAAACCGCATCTCTAATTTTTTTTAGATCGTTTATTCTCTCATCATCTTTAAATTGATCGAGAAGTTCATCTATTATTGAATCTTTTTCTTTCCCCTTCAATTCGGGGATAATTCTATTCAGCTGTAATATTTCTGAAATCTTCATTAACCATATTTCAATTATTGCGAAAACATAAGTTAAGAAAGGAAATTTATTTAATCAATCAGAGATATTCTGCAAAAAATTTAAAAGCGCCAATATTGTCTCAATTTTTCTTGCCTCACGTTTAAGTATAGTTTAATTTTATAATTAAAATCTGCACAGTTAATTTTTGGAGCTAGAATGGATATTAAAAACAGAACAGTTTTAGTTTTAGGCGCATGGGGATTGGTAGGCAACGCGGTAACACGCAAACTAATTAAAGAGGAACCGAAGAAAATTGTAGTTACTTCGTTAAGAAAAGAAGAGGCTGAAAATTATGTGGAGCAGTTAAAGAATGATTATCCGCATCTTCCCGACGATTATTTTGTCCCTTGGTGGGGAAATATTTTTGTGAGAAATGAATTTATAGATGAAAACAGATTTGCATTATTATCCGACCCCGAGAAAAGACGGGTGCTGATGAGTGATACCATGGAGGAAATGACGACGGAAATGCTTCAAGGCTCTTCTATCTATCAATTGGTAGCAACTCACCTGCCTGATATAATTATTGACTGCATTAACTCCGCAACCGGAATTGCATATCAGGATGTTTACACAACTTACAGAACCATAAAAAAAACAATTGATACAAATCCAAAACCTGAAGCATTGATTGAGGAAACTGAAAAACTGCTCTGCACTCTTTACATTCCTCAATTGATTAGACATATCCAGATATTGTATAATTCAATGAGCATTTCTAAAACAAAAATCTATGTTAAGATAGGCACAAGCGGAACCGGCGGAATGGGATTAAATATTCCTTATACGCATAGTGAAGAAAAACCATCCAGAGTGCTGATAAGTAAGTCCTCTGTTGCCGGAGCCCACACAATGCTCCTCTTTTTGATGGGAAGAACTCCCGATGGTGCAATTACAAAAGAGATTAAACCCACGGCTGCAATTGCCTGGAAAAAGATTGAATTCGGCGAGATTAAAAAAGGCGGGCAGCCAATCTATTTAGAAAATATTGGGGTGGAAGACTCTGTACCGCTGAACGATCATTTTAGTTTAAAACCGGAAAAAGAATTCAAACGAACCGATAACATTTTAAAATCGGTGTTTATAGATACCGGCGAAAACGGGACCTTCTCGCGAGGCGAATTTGAAGCAATAACCGCTCAGGGTCAAATGGAATATGTTACCCCCGAGGAAATTGCATCCGATGTGATCTATGAAATTAAAGGCGGTAATACTGGTCACGACATTATAAATGCATTAGATAATGCAACACTGGAACCGACGTACCGTGCCGGATTTTTACAGCACTCCGCAACTGAAAAACTTGAGGAACTTGAAAAACTGCATGACATTGATAGTGTCGCATTTGAATTGTTAGGACCGCCCCGTCTTTCAAAATTATTGTTCGAAATTTATTTGCTCAAAAAATTACGCCAGCGGATGAAAGAGATTTATAATGAATCCCCTGAAGAGATATCGCAGGAAGCTTTTGAATTAATAAAGAGTGATTCCAAACTAAGAAATGAAATAATTTCAATCGGGATTCCAATTTTATTCCCCGACGGAAAAAATATATTCAGAGGAAATACAATTAAAATACCGCCTTACAGAGGTGAGAATGAATTGGAAATTACCCCAGAGAAAATCGATTTATGGGCACACGACGGCTGGGTTGATCTTCGTGTATCGAATATTAAAGTATGGCAAAAAAGACTTAAAAAAATTGTGGAAGATGCTGAGTCCATACCCGCTTACGATACTAGTTCACTCCACGTAAGAAATAAGAAATATTGGAATAACTTTGAACAAATTGATATCGGTAAAGTTGTAGGTTGGATCTTCATAGATGAGGAAAAAGGCGTTAGGATGAAAGCATAATCTAAAGATTATTTCAAAAAAAAAAGGCATCCCGAAGAATACTTTCGAGATGCCTTTTTTAATATACTAGTTCAATTATAAATATTATTTCAAGAGCAGCATTTTTTTAGTTGCCAATATTGAACTTGTTGACTCTGCGCTGCCTGTCTTGTAAACGTAGAAGTAAACTCCTGTCGTCATCTCAGAAGCATCGAGAGTAACCTCGTATCTTCCCGCCTCTTTGATTCCGTTAACCAAAGTAGAAACTTCTTCACCGGTAACATTATATACTTTTAATGAAACAAAACTTTGTTCCGGTACATCGTACGAAATTTGAGTTGATGGGTTAAACGGATTTGGATAGTTTTGGCTGATCTCAAATTCAAGCGGAACAACATTTTCTACCAGCACTGCATCAGAGTATTCAAAGTTTCCGTTGAAGTCGATCTGTTTTAGTCTGTACATAATTTGATCGGCTCTCAATCCTTCAATTTTATCAAGATAGGTATAAGCATGAGGCTCAGTTATGGTACCGTAACCTTTTTTGAAACCTATCTTATGCCATTCACTTTCTTCACCTTTTACAATGGTCATTCTCTCGATTTCAAAACCATGATTGTTGAGCTCGGTAGCTGTATTCCATTCTAAGTTAACAAATGCGCCATTCTGAACAGCAGTAAATGAAGTTAACTCAACTGGAACGACATCAGGTGTCCAGATCATCACATCATCAACTTGAAGAGCTTCTCCCATTGGAGTGTCTTCATCAGATTCAAATTCAAATATTACTCTAATATTATTACCTATTAAAGAGGATAAATCAATAATACCGACTGAGTAAGTATTTGAGAATAGAGACCAATCATTCGGAGCATCGGAATAAACGAAATTACTGCCCGTAGGATCTTGGGTTATATTACTTACATAACGTCTTCCTGTTTCACCTTCTACTTGAACATAAACTCCGAAATAATCAACAGCCGGGAATACATCATTATCTACGAAACTGCCTCTTAGATAGAAGTCCATATAAGCTGTAGTAATAATTG
>JAENZU010000354.1 GCA_016841125.1 Melioribacter sp.
TTGGGAACAGATCTCAAATTATCCGAATTTTCCGAAACTGCAAACGGTTTTCCTCTCAGCCTATTTTTAGATGATAATGATTATTTGGTTCGCGAAGTGTTAAGAGTAAATGAAAAAGGGGAGCTGATTTGCGGAGGTGAAATTCCAGAAAACAGTGTTCTTGCCATAATGAAAGGGGATAAGATAGATCTCATTAAATCTGCTGCAATATCTGCAAAAGAATCACTGGCGGAAAATTTAACGCCCGCGGAAACTTTTATCTCTTACAGTTATTCCCGGATGAAATTTCTGCAGGATAATTTTCAGAATGAACTTGAAGCTATTAAAAAGCAGATGTCTGCTAATATAAATTCTTACGGTGTAATTTCGATAGCTGAAATAAATATACCTTCGGGTAAAATTGGAAAAATAAATAATAACTCAACTTTAATTGGTAATTTCTATGAGTAATGAGAATTATCACGACGATATAATTCGAGAACTATCTTTACTTTACGAACTCTCGCTAACATTTGGGCAGTCGCTCAATATGAAAGAGAATTCCGAGAACTTTGTTAAAACTTTGGTTTCCCGCAAAAATTTGGATTACGGATCAGTTTGGGTCAAGTCATCTTTGATCGACCGGCATTCAACAAGCGAATATTCACTTGTTGTTGCGTATCCAGATTTCCAAACCAAAGTCAATCATATCGAAAGCTCTCACAAAATAAGCGAAATACTAAAGGAAAGAGATTACGCAATTATCGATGAAAGCAAACCCGAATTTGGAGAGGTGAGTACTGAAAAACGAATTTCAGGCGGATCGTTTATAATTTTAAAACTGGGGCGAATTGGATTTGTAAAATTTTATTGCTCAATCAAAAATGAAATTTTCACCCGCAAAGAAGTAAACCAATTAAAAGGTATTCTTCTAAGATTTGCGGTTACTCTTGAGGGAAGCATTGCTTATAAAAGAGCTGTTGAAGAGATAAAAGAGAGAAAAAAAGCAACTAATGAGATGATTCTTGTTAGTAAAAGATTTTCATCAATAGTGGAAAATATTGGCAAAGCGCTGCTGATGACGGATGAAAACGGCAAAATAATTCTCTTCAATTCCGACATGGAATCGGTATCCGGATTTTCCAGGGATGAAATTCAAACAATCGATAAATTTAAGGAAAAGTGTCTAAATCAAAACAAGGATAATTCCCTTTTCGATCATTCAAAAATGTTGGACTCCGCAGCCGAGCATCCGAAAAATTTTGAAATTGAATTGAACACAAAAGAGAGCAAGACTAAAGATCTATCCGCTGAAATAAAAGTATTAAACCATTTAAATAAAAAATATCTTTTCTACACTTTTACGGATATTACAGAATTATCAAAAAGCAAAACGGAACGAGAGCTTCAAAATAACTTGCTGAACAGTTCCGGTGAAGGATTTCTTATCTCTGAATCCGAAAATCCGGAAGATGGACTTTTATTTTATAATGACGCTCTTAAAAATCTATTAAATTTAGGTGAAGAAAAATTATCCGAAATGAGTTTCCTTTCCATACTGGAACATGATTACAAAACAGGAGAATTCGAAGCACTTAAAAGCAAAATTCAATCCGGTGAGATTTTCGAAATTCAAAAAGAAACCGGTGACGGCATTTTATGTAAGATTAAAATTTTTCCGGCTGAAGATCAGAAAGGTAAAATCACCAATTACTTTGCTATTGTCAGCAACATAAGCGAGGTTGCGCAGTTAACAAAAACCGCAGATGAAACAAAATCCAGATTAGAGTCACTTTACGATTCCCTCCCCGGAGCCATTGTTTTTGAGAATGCCGATGCCCGCATTAAAAAATACAACAACGAATTTCTTGAATTGACCGGAATAAATGATTCCGCCGCTGCGATTGATAAATCCGCAGTCGAATTAATTTCAGAAATTGCGGAGGATAAAATATCTTTCCAAAACAAAGTTGACGAAATACTAAAGTCACGCAGCACTCAAAAAGAGATAAAGTTAATTTTAAAAGACGGCAGAAATCTGAAGCTTGATTACATCCCTATTTTTAATAAAGAAGAATATAAAGGACATTTCTGGTTAATCAAGGATAGCACTGTAGATACATTAGAATATGAAGAAGAGAGCCGGCTTAAAGCAGTTTACAAAAAGCTGCTTGATATTCTTCCCGTGCAGGCTGCAATGCTTGATGAGAACTTGCAGTATATTTATCTGAACTCCGCTTACGAAGAAAATGTCCACATCAGGGAATGGGCAATCGGCAAAGAGGATTCTGAATATTGCAGAAAGACCGGAATTGAAAAACCAACGGCTGATTACCGGAAAGTAAATTTTGAAAAAGCATTGGCAGATAATACACCCGCCTGTTTCGAAGAAAAAAGAATAGACCGTGACGGCAATAGAAAAATAGTATCGTTAAATGTAATTCCGGTTAAAGAAAAAGAAGATAAACCAAAAGAAATAATTGTTTGCGGCATTGATGTCAGCGACTTAAAACGCGCTGAAATTGAGATAAAGAAAATGCAGAAACAACTCGATGCACTTTTTGAATCGGTCGATTCTGCTGTGATCGTATTTTCGGAAGACGGAATAATCCAATCTGTAAATAACTCTGCCGAAAAACTTTTTGGTTACCCGTTGGATGACTTTGGCGGGAAAGAACTTACTGCACTTCTCGATCCGATAGAAAAGAGAGAGTCGGAAAATGTAATTGAAAAATTCAGGAAAACACCTCTGAACGGCGCAGCCTCAGAAAAATTAGAAACATTCGGAATAAATATTAACGGAGATAAATTTCCGGTTTATATTCGCCTGCAGCAAATAGGCGGGAACGGAAAAAAAATCTACATAGCTGTAATTACCGATATTTCCGAAAACCGTGATTTAAGTTTCGAAATTGAATCACTAAAACTTAAGGCAGAGCAAATATTAAAAGAACGCGAAGAATATTTAAGCGAACTGGAATCTGAATTTGAAACTCCGATGAATGCTTTTGTAAATATGACACACCTTCTTCTCGAGATGGAGCCAAGTTCCGAACAGAAAAAATTACTGGAAGTACTTAAATATTCATCCGAAAATATGTTTGACTATTTTAACGATCTGACAAAAAGCAAAAGCGAGAATGATGGAGAAATAGAAATCAGCAAAGAAACATTTTCCGTTAAAAAAGAGATTGATGAGGTGGTCGGCTCAATCGGATTTGCCGCAAATGAAAAAAAATTAAAAATCGAAACTCACTTCGATCAGCTGATTCCCCAATTCGTTTCGGGCGATTCAAAAAAGCTGAGACAAATACTCAATAAATTGGCACTCAACGCAATTAAATTTTCGAATAAAGGAAGCATCAGATTAAACTCATATTTAATTGATGAGGATAAAGAAACAGCAAAAATAAAATTTGTTGTTGAAGATTCAGGTATCGGAATAGACAGCAATAGAATTGAAGCTATTTTCAATTCGGACCCAAACAGCCCGGCAAAATTCGGAAGTTCCAAACTTGATCTACCATCAATCAAGCAGTCACTGGAAAGCATGGGCGGCAGTATTTCGGTTCAAAGTCGTCTCAATATCGGTTCAATATTTGTCGTAATTCTAACATTCGAAAAAGTACCGGAAGCAGTCAAAAATGAATTGCCCAAAAGCGGAGACGATGCCAAGCAAAAACTTTCCGGAAAGAAAATATTATTAGTTGAAGAGGGTCAAATAAATTCATTAATACTTAAAAACCTATTAACTCTTTGGGGTGCCGAAATCATTACCGCGTTAAATGTAAAAGACACATTAAAACGGGCTGAAGATTTTAACATCGACATGGCTTTAGTTGATTTATCACTGCCCGAAAATGCTTCTTTCAAGATTGCAAAAGAACTTCGGGTTGCGGGATACGAATTCCCAATTTTAGCCCTGGCTTCAAAGCAATTTATGAAAGAAGAGACGAGAGCTAGGGAATACGGCATGAACGGTATTTTGAATAAACCTTTCAAACCGGAAGATTTATTGAATGAAATTCTAAAATTTGCCGCTGGTATTTCGGACTCCCCTCTAAAAACTATCGACAAAGCTTACATTAATGAGCTTTCAAAGGGAAAGAAAAAGCCTGGCAATAACGACTGAAAATTTCTGAAATTCTAATGATATATTTCAAGAAATTTTAAATTACTCCTCCTCTCTATTCAGCTAAGTTTCAATTTTCTTATATTTGCAAAATGTCGTTTTAGAAGAGAGGAATAAGTATGCCTATTCAAACTATAAACCCTTCTACCGGTCAGGTGATAAAATCGTTTGACGGATTGAGTAAAGGAACTTTGACCGAAATAATTGAGAACGCAAACAGTGCTTTTTTAGATTGGCGTAATACTTCGATGAAGCACGGATCCGGTTTAATGTTAAAAGCCGCCGAAATATTGAAAGATAATAAACAAGAAGTCGCCGCTGTAATAACTTTAGAAATGAGCAAAGCAATTTCCGAATCGTTGGCAGAAGTTGAAAAATGTGCGTG
>JAENZU010000355.1 GCA_016841125.1 Melioribacter sp.
ATTTTATAGACAAATCTCCTTGAGGGTTTTGGGTAATCATACCTTCAAGGAAATAAATTCTTACATTTATTCCTCATACCTTGAAGGAAATCGAGTTCTGAGATTGCGAGAATTTTTATTCTCAACCAACCCACAACCCCCTCCCTTGGAGGGGAGCTTTTTTAATGCTTCGTAGAAGTTCACGCTTTGGAGATTTTATTCAATTTGAAAACTTAACTGCAGAAAAATCTCGGATAGATTATTTTCCAACCAATTCGACTCTTCTATTTTTTTCTCTTCCTTTCGCATTCGAATTTGATGCTGCCGGGGCAAGAGGTCCAACGCCATCCGCGGTTAATCTATTTTTATTGATTTTATATTTTGTTGTTAATTCCTTCACTACTGCCGCTGCTCTGTCCTTTGATAATTTGAGATTATGTGAAAAAGAACCGGTCATATCTGTATGACCAACCACATAAACATTCAAAGAAGGATTACTGCTTAAAAGTTTAACGATCTCTTTAAATGTCGGTTCAGATTCCGGTTTGATTATTGCTTTATCGGTATCAAAATAAATCCCGTATAAAGCTATTTTTCCATTGGCTTCAATTTCATTTTTCATGATATCCGCATTTACAAAAATGAAATCGTCCTCAACAGCTTCAACTTCAATAATATCAATAACGTAGAGAACTTCATTTGAACTATACTGGGCTAATGAAATAGCAGCATAAACCTCTGCCCCGTTTTTGGAAAGCTTGCCGGCAACAAATGCAGATCCCCCGACTGTAGCTGAGCCTTGTAACAAGTTCACCTCAGGAGGAAGAGAATTTTCTGCGAAATAAACACCGAGCCAGCTTCTGCCGCCGACTTTTTTGCCGACATTTCGATCTTTCTCAAGTCCGTCAGCAATCATTTCAAAACCGTTCTGCTTCAAGGCTTTCACATAATTTAAGTACACTTCAGTTACTGATCGAGTACCTGTAAGTGAATAAAAAATTCTAGTTACTTTTCCTTCGACCGGGAGCCAATCATCAATGTGCCTGTAGCCTGTAACCGGTCCCGTTGCAATTTTGTAACGGTTATAGTCTTCAACATTGTACCACTTTATTACGGATCCCGGATACCGTGAAATCAGTGTATGATCTTCCGAACCCTTTACATCCTGCTGCGCATTTGACGTAAGAACTAACGAGAGCAGTAGTAAAATTATCAAATGTAGTTTGCTTTTCGAATCCATGTAAAATCCTTAAAATTATTTTAATAGAATCATTTTTTTGGTTTCAGAATAATTACCAGAGTTTATTTGATAAATATAGGTGCCCGAAGCAAGAGCTTCCGCATTCCATTCGGCTGAATATGTACCGGAGTTCAAGTAACCGTTTACCAGGTTTGCAACCCTTTCCCCGAGCAAATTATAGATCTGCAAACTTACATTCCCGGATTCGGGAACTGAAAATTCAATTTTAGTAGAAGGGTTGAATGGATTAGGATAATTTTGTTCCAATGAATATTCATCAGGTTTCAGACCGTTTTCAATTTCCTCAACATCCAGCGGCATACCGTCAAACGTTAAATGATCGATGGTAAATTTGGTACCCACGCTTGGTATCTGCTGATCCGGAGGCTTAATTGTTATTGTTATCGAAGCATCGGTAGGCTGCCACCCGGGAGGATTATCGGCGGCGTAAGTTATCGGAATTTCAAAAAGTGTATAACCTGCTGCGTTGGCAGTTATTTCAGCATGACCTTCACCTCCGCCTCCGATTGATTGATTGATGAAAACTACTTCGATAAAAAGTGCATCTCCCCCCTGTCCCTCAAATTTGTACTGACCCGTTAGAGTATTGGGGCGGGAAGTGAACGCAAAAAGAGGACTCGCCTGCGTGCCGGGGAATAGTGTCGGCGGAAATGGGGTGCCGACAAAATCGACAACTTCTCCGTGGACGGCAAAATTACCGCTGTAAGCATCGGTCGATTGTGTGACCGTTGGAATAAATGAACTGCCATTATGCACCCAGTCTGTTAAGGTCGTTCCGTTCCAATTTTCAAATCCAGGGTTAGGTATTCCCTGAGCAAACGAGCTCCATGCCGGAATCATAAACATTAGTAAAACTTGCAGTAATGTATATTTGTTTTTCATAAGACACTCCTACTTGGTTGTGAAGAAATAATAGTTTTAATTTTAGCTAGCAAAACGTGCTACTTAAAAATCGAGTTAGTATTCAAGATAAATCATCTCATTTTTAAAATAACATCAATTAAAATAAATAGAGTGCGAACGGTAAATACAATAACGCATACGGGGTATTTTTATAGGGCGGGAATTTAAAAATTAATCTACAATAAATTATTATTTATTGCTTTTGCCACCGCTTCAGCCCGGCTTTTTACATGAAGTTTTTTGTAGATGTTTTTAATATGCGCCCTAACGGTATTGCCGCTTACAAAAATTGCATCGGCAATAGTTTTATAATTTTCACCGTCGCAAAGACGTTTTAAAACCTCTGTTTCCCTTTCAGAGAGTGGCGAATTAGTATTTTTGTGAAAGGACATCGTAACTTTTCTTGCAATCGCAGCACTCATCGGAGAACCTCCATTAACAACATCTTTAATTGAAAGAAGAAGATTTGCCGGCGGGATATCCTTTACTAAATAACCGGTAGCCCCCGCGCAGAGGGACTGAAACACGGATTCGTCATCCTCTTTTATTGTCAGCATCAAAAAATCAGTTTTCGCTAATTGCTCCTTTAATATTCTTATTCCTTCAATTCCCGAGAGTTTCGGCAGATCAATATCCATTAACACAACATCCGGCGGATCCTTAGGAATATTCTCAATTGCATCTTCGCAATTCGAATAAGTCTGTCTGCACTCGAACCCTGGTGATCCGTCAATTATCAGAGATAATAATTTTCGAATGTCGGAGTCGTCTTCAACAATTGCAACTTTAATTATTTTTTCGCTCATGAATTTTCTTTCTACAGTAACTTTTTTTTTTAATAATAATACATTTTAACTTATTTGGTCAATTACCCATTTGAGTAATATTCCCTTTAAAAGTTATTTTCGTTCCGTCATCAATTTCAGAGGAAATATCTAATTTTCCGTTAACTGATTCGGCTCTGGCAATCATGTTTTTCAATCCGTAACCTTTTTTTTCTTTCTCACAATCAAATCCCTTTCCATCATCCGTAAGCGTTAGACCAAGCATATCATTTTGGAATTCTATTTCTAAAGTAACATTTCCGGCATTCGAATATTTGAGACAGTTATTCATTGCTTCTTTAAAGATCAAAATAAGTGTGCGTCGTGCCTCCATCGGGAGATTTATTTTATCGATTTCATCTTTAACATAAAGAACCTTGAAATTTGTATCGGAATATTCGAACATGCTGTTGCCGAATTCTTCCAACCGGCTGATCATATCGAACAAAGTATCTTTGCCAGCATCAAGAACCCATAAAAAATCTCTCATCCCGTTTGATAGTTCGGAAGTATTTGCTTCAATTTCCGATAAATATTTGTTGAGTGTTGTTTCTTCTTCCGTTTCTTTTTTTGCAAGTGTTGTAAATAATCTAATCTTTGTAAGCTTATTTCCTGCTTCATCGTGAAAGTCCTGTGAAGTTTTTTTCCGCACAGCTTCTCTTTCCTCTGCCTTGGCTTTGTCGATTCTTAAAGTCATTTCCATTTCCTGCTTAACCGCTTTTTCACGTTTAGGCACAAATAGTAAACCGCCTACAAATATTAGCATAGCGTAAATTGTGTAAGCCCACCAGGTTGCCCAAGGAGGCGGATTGACAATTAGATAAATCGAAATTCCCTCTTCGTTCCAGATACCGTCGTTGTTGCTCCCTTTAACTTTGAAGCGGTATTCGCCGGCATCAAGATTTGTATATGTAACGAAGCGCCTGCTGCCCGAGTAGATCCATTCCGTATCAAATCCTTCCATCAAATAAGCGTAGCGGTTTCTTTCAGGCACCGTAAAATTTAGGGCTGCAAATTCGAAAGAGATCACATCGTCCTTGTACGATAAAATAATTGTATCGGTCTCCGTAATGGATTTATCCAAACGAAATGATGTGCTTCTGTTGCAGTGGACCGCATCTTCCGTATCATCTCCGATCGACACGGAGTGATTCATAATTTTAAAATCTGTTATAACAATTGGCGGAATAAATCGATTATCACTTATGCTGTCGGGATGAAAAACATTAAAACCGTTAATTCCTCCGAAATACATTTTACCGTCATCCGATTTGCTGAATGAATTCTGATCGAATTCATCACTCTGCAAACCATCTTCGGTATAGTAATTTCTAAAATTTATTTTATCCCCTTCGAACGACATTCTGCATAAACCTTTATTTGTGCTAATCCACAAATTACCTTTTCCGTCTTCCAAAATTCCGTAGATCACATCATTCGGCAGACCGTCTTTTTGGTAATATTTTAAAAAAGTAAAATCCTCACTTTCGTTTTCGGGTTTTACC
>JAENZU010000356.1 GCA_016841125.1 Melioribacter sp.
AATTGGATTATAAGCCTAAAAATAAATTCGTTGTAGCGGTTGACTCGGTTGGAGCCGGTGTAGGAGAGGTTGTATTAGTTGCCCAGGGAAGTTCTGCACGTCAGACAACTTTCACAAAAAATAAACCGGTCGATGCCGTAATAATGGCAATTGTTGATAAACTCGACGTCTCAATTAAAGAAGAGCTTGAAGAGATGGTTGAGGACTGATGCAGTTAGGACGGGTTATTGGAACAATATGGGCTACTCGAAAGTATGAAACCGTAAAAGGTTACAAACTTCAGTTTGTTCAGCCTTTAAACGGAAAACTTGAGAAAATTGGAGATCCGATAGTTGCGGTTGATACCGCAGGTGCGGGTCCCGGCGAAGTTATTTTTTATGTTACTGCCAGTGAAGCGGTAATACCAATGGATGTAGATATGGCTCCTGTTGATGCATCAATTGTTGGAATTGTAGATTCTATAAATATAGAAATTAGTTAGGAGGATTTAATTTGAAGATCACAAAGCAATATACGAATCGTGAAAGTCAGTCATTAGATAAATACTTGCAGGAAATTGGTAAGGTAGATCTCCTTACTCCCGATCAGGAAATTGATCTTGCAATTAAAATTAAAAAGGGAGATCAGCTTGCATTAGAAAGATTAGTTAAGGCAAATCTGCGCTTTGTGGTTTCTGTTGCTAAGCAATATCAGAATCAAGGGCTTTCTTTGGGTGATTTGATTAACGAAGGTAATTTGGGATTGATTAAAGCGGCAAAAAGATTTGACGAAACCAGAGGTTTCAAATTTATCTCTTATGCAGTTTGGTGGATCCGCCAGTCAATTCTGCAGGCTTTAGCCGAGCAATCTAGAATTGTGAGATTGCCGCTTAACAGAGTAGGTGCTCTTAACAAAATTGGTAAAGCATACAGTAATTTGGAACAGGAATTTGAACGTGAACCCAGCGCAAATGAACTTGCTCTTGAATTAGATATGGATATTAATGAAGTTGCAGATACATTGAAAATTTCGGGGCGTCACGTTTCTATGGATGCACCGTTTGCCCAGGGCGAAGACAACAGACTGTTGGATGTTCTCTCAAATGATCAGCAGCCACAGCCCGATTTTACTCTAATGACAGATTCACTCAAGAATGAAATTGAACGTGCGCTTTCTACTCTAACTCCAAGAGAAGCCGAAGTAATTAAACTCTATTTCGGTTTGAATAAAGAGCATTCTCTTACTTTGGAAGAGATTGGTGAAAAATTCAATCTTACACGCGAAAGAGTTCGTCAGATTAAAGAGAAAGCTATTAGAAGATTACGTCACGCTTCGCGAAGTAAAAATCTGCGATCATATTTAGGATAATTTTGTAATGACTTCCAAGTCATTAATACAAATTTTAATATGGGGAATCGTGCTGATGATTTTTTATCAGGGCTGTTCCCCATCTTCATATTCAACCCGTTACGATCCGAGCAAAAAGAAAAAAGCATCAAACGATGAACCCGCTGGCAGATTTTCATCTAAAAACGACCGTGAAAATTTTGAAGCTGCAAAAAAGAATCAATCGGATGACAACTTAGTTGCCGACAATTCTACGGAAAGTAGAGTTGACGAAATTCCGATTGTTGAAACAGTTGACGTTTCTGAATATGTTAAGAAATACGAAAAACTAAAAGGTTTCGGTACGGTTTTGACGGAGCGGGAAAAAGTATTGTTCGAAATAATCAAATACTTAGATACCCCTTACCAATACGGCGGAAACTCGATCAGCGGAATAGACTGTTCTGCATTTACGCAGAATGTTTACAGTTCATCTATTAATCATTATCTGCCGCGAACCGCCAGCGAACAGTTTCAGGTAGGTGAGAACATTTCGAATAAATCGGAATTGAAATTCGGTGATCTCGTATTTTTCAACACTACCAAAAGGGCGTATCCCGGGCATGTAGGTATTTATTTGGGCGATAATCTTTTTGCACATGCAAGCAGCTCGCAGGGAGTTATGGTCTCTTCATTGGAAGGAAACTATTTTTCGAATCGTTATGTGGGCGCTAAAAGAGTAGAAGATATTCCGGGTAATTAGAATTTTCACCTCCAAAGATTTTTAAAAGTAGTTTACAAACCAATTCTTACCGACATCATGATTACAACCAGACACAAAAAATAAAATATTCCTTACCGACCTCTCCCCAAACCCCTCTCCTTAGTAAGGAGAGGGGCAGGGGTGAGGTTGTTTTGTTAAAAGTCTTCGACATTCTCGGCAACGAAATAACTACACTAGTCAGCAAAACTCAACCCCCCGGCAATTACGAAGTAGAATTCGATGGAGGCAATCTCCCAAGCGGAGTTTACATTTACACTTTGTGCACTGCCAATTTTTTTGAAAGCAGGAAGATGCTGCTGGTGAAATAACATCTATTTGAATATATAGTTAAAAATTAGTAAATTTTAAGCGATATAAAGATCAAATTATGGGGCAGTTATGAGTACAAGAATTAAATCGGTAATTATTTTATTTTTTGTTTCTTCATCTCTTTTATTCGGACAGCTATATCTTTGGAAAAAAGTTGCCAGCACCACTAACCTAAAAGATTTTGAGATCACAAATAGCCGGAAAATGTTTGTTTCATATGTTACGATTTTGTATGAAATAAAGTTTGAAGTTTCAACTGATTTTGGTTTTAGTTGGAATACAAAAAGTATAAAACCCACAACTCTTGAATTTTCATCTAATTCAGATTTAGCTTTCGGTATCGAATTCGAGTTGCCGAAACTATATTTGTCGTTTAATGAATTCAATTCTTGGAGCATAATAAATCTGCCGATTGGGAACATACAATCAGCCGAAATTACTGAAAACGATTTCGTTATGATAGGGAATGATGATGGATACATTGCTTTTTCATCCGACAGCTGTCAAACGTGGGATACGGTAAAAATCTTTTCTCAACCCATAAAAAAAATACTCTCGCTAAAGAATAACCAAATTTTCGCGGTTGCGGATTCGGGAATTGCACGTACTACTGACTTAGGATATTCGTGGGAATATTTATCTGATTTTAATTACGTGAATGATTTGGAATCCGACTCTCTCGATAATTTATATGTTTTTTCGGGATCAGAAATTTTTCGATCCTCCGACGAAGGTAATACATGGTCAATGATCATCTCCGGCATTCAATCTGTAAATGACATGTTAGTTACCAAAGGGGGTAAAATATTTATTGCATCAGACAGCTCCGGGATTTCTGAATATGATACTGTAAATAATGAATTTGTTGAAAGAGGAACTTTAAAAGCTAAGAAGTTAAAAAGTTTGGATAATGATAATATTTTTGCCTTCGATCACAGCGGCAGAGTATTTTGGAGTAAGCCCGAGTTTAGTCAAATCAACTATTTACCATTGAGCATTCAAAACTACTGGCAGCTTTATTTTCACTTTCGTTCACTGAGTTACGATGTTTGGGGTATTTATAATAGAATCGTATTAAAAGACACATTAATTGAAGATAAAAATTATTTTAGGATTCAAGACTATCAAAATGAAAATTGGGTTCGGTATGATTCAGCAGAAAAGAAAATTCTTGTTTGGCACAATGATGCTGAACATCTATTAGCAGATTTTTATAAATCCGAAGGGGAGCCTTATTCGATTTATCTTCCGGGACACTCATCTTACATTGAAGTTAGCGGAATCGAAAAAAATGTGATTATTTGCGGCGATACCGTTAGATGCAGAGGATGGATGCAAGATAATGGATATAGTCAACGTAAAGAATTCTTTGCTGAAAATCTTGGCTTTTGTTTCGAAGATGTTGAGGGAAGTTCAGGCTGGAGTGAAAATAAGGTTATCGAATTATTAATCCATGATTCATCCGGTCAACTGGTTCACATGGGACACAACCATTCACCACAATTTTTCTTTAATCCAATCAATATTGTAAGCACTCCTGAATTTCAATTGGAAATGACTGTCGACCATTATTATACTCACTATTATCAATCATTTTATTATCCAAGCAGTCAGGCATATTTTATAAAATCAGTAATGTTGGAAAGCTTTTATCAGAAGGGAAATATAAAGACACCTATTGATACTGCATATGCTGTTCATACTCAGTGGACAAAGACTTATACTGTTTCATTGACTCTAGATCAAAATCTGTTAAATAACGGGTATATTTTCCTTTATAGAGTTATTGCAGTTGATAAAGCTATTATTCCGCATACAACTGTAGCCCCGGATAACGGCTATTACACTTGTATTTTAGATTCAACAACATCAGTAATTGAGAATGAAAAAATACCGAAAGAGTTTAAGCTTTACTCAAACTACCCAAACCCATTCAATCCGGTCACAAAAATAAAATATTCCATACCGACCTCTCCCCAAACCCCTCTCCTTACTAAGGAGAGGGGCAGGGGTGAGGTTGTTTTGTTGAAAGTCTTCGACATACTCGGTAACAAAATAGCAACACTAGTAAA
>JAENZU010000357.1 GCA_016841125.1 Melioribacter sp.
AATATTAGTCGATTTGTCATCCCGACAGCTGTCGGGATGACAAATTTGGGATTAACGAATTAACACTTTACATACGTTAGAGATACTTGATTGTGAACCCTAAATATTTGCTTTAAAGCAAAAATATACGCTATTAATTTTGCTTAGAGGCAAAAATATTCGTATAATAATTCTTAATCTTTCGGATCAAAAATGAATATTCAAAGATATTTAACGGTTAATATACTTGCTGATCTTAAAGAAAAAATGGTTTTCTTAGGCGGAGCTAGACAAGTAGGCAAGACTACATTAGCAAAAGAAATAGTTGCAAAAAAAGTTGATAACTCAGCTTATTTTAATTGGGATTACAAACCGGACAGAAAAAAAATCATGGCTTATGAATTCCCGGGAGAAAACAGCCTACTAATTTTTGATGAAATTCATAAATATAAAAAATGGAAAAACTTGGTAAAGGGAATTTATGATACAAATAAAAATAAGTACAGTATAATAGTTACGGGAAGTGCAAGGTTAAATATTTATAGAAAAAGCGGGGATTCGTTACAAGGCAGATATCATTATTATACTTTGCACCCATTCTCGCTTGCCGAACTTGAGAAATTGAATAATAAATTCACACCACTTAACGAATTAACATTTAGCCAAAAGAAATATTCCACGACTTTTGAATCGCTTTACAAATTTGGGGGATTCCCCGAACCTTTAACCAGACAGAGTGAGCGTAATCTGAGAAGATGGCACAACGAAAAATTGGAGAGGTTATTTAGAGAAGATATAAGAGATATTGAAAATATTAGAGATATCTCAAATTTAAAGTTACTTGGCGATTTACTTCCGAGCAAGGTTGCCTCCCGTTTATCAATAAATTCTATTCGAGAAGATCTGGAAGTAAGCCACCGCGCAATAACAAGCTGGTTGAATATTCTCGAATCGTTTTATTATCATTTCAGAATTTACCCATTTAATTCAAGAATTATTAGATCGATCAAAAAAGAACCAAAATTATATTTATTCGATTGGTCTGAAGTAGAAGATGAAGGAGCAAGATTTGAGAATTTAGTTGCATCACATTTGCTGAAGTTTGTAAACTATTTAAAGGAGTACGAGGGATATAATATCAATCTTTTTTATTTGCGCAATGTTGATAAAAAGGAGGTCGATTTTCTAATTACAAAAGATGATAAAATGTGGTTTGCCGTTGAAGTTAAATTAAGTAACACTTCACTTTCTAAACACATTTTGTATTTTAAGGAGAAACTGGGGATTCCATTTACATACCAGGTTGTAAAAAACAGTGGTATTGATGAAATGAAAAACGGTGTAAGGGTAATCTCTGCGGAAAAATTTCTGAGCGGATTGGTATAATTTATTTATCCAATCTCAAATATTTGTCCAATTTCGTCATCCAATTTTTGGTAACAAATTCCAATTCGGGACTGATTACCCATTTTTTTCTCATTTTTTGTTCTTTTAGACAACCGGTTTCCGCTAATGACATATTATGATTGGTCTTAGGAAGTAAAACAACTTCAAAAAATTTATTGCCACCTGAGGTTAAATTTTGCCGATAGGATTTTGAACCTTGAATCGGATCTACTTGTGTATCCTTTTCACCAAATATTGAAAGCACAGGTATTTCGATTTGAGCAATAAGATTTTCCGGATTGAATGACTGATATTCAGCCCAATTAAGCGGCCACCAATTTTTTACATTTGTCCCAAAATCTTTGTTATATCCCTTAACTGCAGATAGAGATATTGGATTATTTTCAAAGTATTTTATGCATTCCAGAAATTCTTTTTTCGTTTTAGAATTCATCATTTTCAAATGAGCCGCGCTGAAATCCTCCGCTTGTTTCTTTGAATACCCTTCGCAGATCATCTGCTTCTTCAAAAGATATGCCCATTGTTCTTTGCTGTTCATAGCAGGTAAACTCAACCCGATCATGAAATCAATATCATTCCTTTCTGATAACACAATTGGCAATACATATCCCGCCTGGCTGCTTCCGACAAGTCCGATTCTTTTATTTTTCAAAGAGGGAATATCTTTCAAAACATCAACAGTTTTGCTAACAATTTTTGCTCTTTCTTCAAATAAATTTTGAGTTCTGAGTTTTCCTTCAGAGTCGCCTGATCCAGGTTTATCATAGCGAAAGTATGCATATCCATTGTCAAGGAAGACATTGAAAAATTTAGTACCCGGAAAACTATTGCTGCGTTTATCCGGTCCATCACCATGCACCCAAATTACCGCCCCTTTAAAATTATTGGTTTCAGGGAAATATAAATTGCCGGTTATTTTAAACTGGTCTATAGAATAAGTTATTTCCTCAAACTTTGAATAGTTTAACTTTTCTTTACCGATTATTATGTTAAAATTTAATAAAAGCCAAACTAATTGTACACAGCAAATTATTTTCATAAAATCTGTACAGGGTTGTTTTTAGGTTTTATGATTGATTAAGAATATGTTATAGTTTTAGACGTGAAAATTTATTAAGGGTTCAATTTCAAAAAGTGAATCTGTGAAATCGAATTGAGTATTTTATTTTCTCAATCGAAAAGAGGAATTAGATTAGGCGGATTGTTTGGAATATATTAGAGTAAATTTCTCCGCATTGGGCATTATCTATTATTTAATCAACAATAATTTTTTCGTATCGCTGAAATTACCCGCCGTTAATTTGTAGAAATAAACTCCGCTTGGAAGATTGCTGGCGTCAAATTCAATTTCGTAAGTGCCGGGTGAAAGTTGTTTGTTCAATAACACCGCAACTTCGCTGCCGAGGAGATCGTAAATTTTTAGAGAAACTAATCCACCCCCAACCCCTCCAAGAAGGGGAGTCGTATTGTAAGGGATGACAAATTTAATCTTGGTTGTTGGGTTAAACGGGTTTGGGTAATTTTGGAATAATTTGAATTCATTCGGAACTTTTGAAACCGGGTCATCTACTGAGGTTAAATCGCTCAATTTATATATCTTCCCGTAGATATCGAAACCATTCCCTAAATTGCGCGCATCAGACCAGGAAAAAAGAAATTTATAATTCCACAATCTGGCAGTAAGCTCTATTTTTGTACCGCTTGAATTATCGTGAATTGTAAACTGGTCCTTCACTAAGATGCCGCTTTGATTAAATACTTTACCGTATAATTTTCCGCTGTAACCATATAACGTAAAAATTTCTCCCGACGGCAGTAAGTGTGGCTGAACTTCACTTTGGATTGTAATTCCAAAAGCAGGACTTTGCGGTGTTCCGTTGATATCAACTATTTGTCCCTCATACCAGTAAACGAAGTCGTTGCTCTTAAAAATAAGTGTAAAAAATTTATTGTCTCCCAAATAAAGTAAGGGATTAAAATTGACAGCGATTACATCTGAAAGCTGCTGTAATTCATTAGAGTATTGCTGCAAGTTTCCGTTCCAATAAATCCAAAATAAATTGTGATCGATTGACAGAATTTTTATTCTCGGATAAACTGAGGGAAGAAAAATTAATTCTTCTTCTAAAAGCGATCCATCTTGATTGAACAAACTTAATGAAAGAGAATCAGCTTTTTTGAAAAATAAAATAAACGTATTATTTTCCGGTTTGAACGAAGTATAAATTATATCATTATAATCAGCCTCGGAATGAATAGTATCAGTCGAAACAAGATTTAGTGAAGAATCATAAAGTTTTAAACCAAGATATCCACCGCCGTCATTTAATTTGGATTTAAAAAGAGATGCAGCGGATCCGTCGGAAAAAAAGATTAATTTCTTTGAATCGGTTCTAAATTTACTGCCTTTTAATTCGCCCTCACTATTTATTTTTTGTGCTGCAATTCCAAGTTCATCTTCCCATGTTAATAATGAATTCGATTCATCAATTATTGAAATTGAAGAAGCCCGTTCGCTGCTGCCGACTTGATCATCATTGATTAAAACCGAATCCTGAATTGTGAAATTATTGAAGCGGGAAAAGAATATATCTGCTTCTTTTTCAACCGCGGCAAAGTATTCTGCATCATTAATTTTATAAGGCTGCTTTCGTAAACTATAAAAATTAGTTGTGTTTGTTAAAAATCCGCCGATCATTGTTCCGTTGGAATCGACTTCAAAAATTGTATTGAAATATTTATACGTGAAACCGCTGCCGCTTTCAAAACTTACTTCTTTTATTCCTGCAAACAATTTTCTTTTCCCATTCACAGAATTTGTGATGTTGAAATTCTCAACTTCAATTGTAGAATTATTTAATTGGGGAGTATATGGAAGTTCAATCTCGCTGATCTCACCGGTTAAACTGCCGGAACTGTTTAAATTAAATACACTCACTTTGAGCGAGTCATCTTCGAATAAAAATATTTGGAAAGATTCGGACTTCCCAACTGATATCATTTTGGGTGCTGTGTCTGAATCGAGAAAGGAAGAAAAATTTTGCCCCTCAA
>JAENZU010000358.1 GCA_016841125.1 Melioribacter sp.
GAGCCGGAACATCCGTTGATAGGCACCGACGCTTCTGTTTTTCCGGAAATTCAAACTGTTGGGAAGGAGCAGGTAGTGTTTAATTTATTGTTGTTTGAAGACACAGACAATGATTCGATCCCTGATGTTCAGCTTTCCTCACTTAACTCTCTGTCTCTCGGCTCTGGCGATTCTGCACGATATCAATTTAATTATACTATTCAAAATCTACGTTCGCGTCGTTCATTTGTTGTTCAATCTGTTATGCAAAATGATGGAGATACAACTAACAATTCAGCGTTCGGGTCTATAACTCCGGGCTATTCAACTTCATCAATTTTGATAAGTGAAATAATGTTCCTACCGCAGAATGGCGAGCCGGAATGGATTGAGGTTTATAATCCAACCGAGGATACAATTAATTTAATAGGATGGAAAATTGCCGATGTAATAACGAGTCCTGACACTCAAATTTTTATTGATGATAATTATTACATCCTGCCGGACGAGTATTTAGTGATAGCTCGGGATTCTTCCATTTTCGAGTTCCACCGATCTGTCCCATCCAAAATTATTTTTTCATCCTTTCCCAATTTGAATAATGATGAAGACGGTGTTGTGATTTTGGACAATGCGAACAATTTGATAGACAATGTAATTTACAACAGCAATTGGACAGTAAGCGTAGGGCATTCGCTGGAGAGGATTTCCTTTTCGGGATATTCCACCGACCCTGCCAATTGGGGATCTTCACTAGACATCGAACAAAGCACGCCGGGGCGAATCAACAGTATTGCGGCGAAAGATTTCGATCTCACTGTCGGCGGCTTATTTACGAATCCAAAAAATCCCCTGCCGGGAGATCAGGTATATGTCGAGTGTAAGGTGATGAACAACGGAATTCAAAACGCGAATAATTTTTCCGTATCCTACTCATATCATAATGGGATTGATTGGCAATCGCTGGGTTCAACACTCGGAAATAATTTGGCAGGAAAAGATTCTGCAATTCTGCAGTCACCGAACACATTGATCATAAGCGATTCGACTTTGATCTCTGCTGAAATTTTATTTGAGAGTGATGAAGATACTTTAAACAATTATTTTGAAATTTACATCGTTCCGGGTTATGCTGAGGGTTCGGTGAAGATAAATGAAATAATGTACGACCCGGCAGATGAAATGCCCGAATGGATTGAGTTTGTGAATACAACCAATGCAGCCGTCGACCTTCTTAATTGGGAGATCAGTGATCTCCTGAGTTCACCAACAAAAAATAAACTTGTTGAAACGAGTATTGTAATTCAGCCCGATGAATACTTTATTGTTGCTTCCGATTCAACAGCAATGATCTTCGATACGCTCAATAACATTAATGTACTGGAGGCGAATTTCGGAACACTCGGAAACTCCGAGGATGGTATCATTATCTATGATTTCCGCGGTGCGGTTATAGATAGTGTTAAGTATAAATCTGATTGGGGTGGAAATGACGGGATATCTCTCGAAAGATTTTCGCTGTCAGCGGAAACGAACGACAGCACAAATTGGGCTTCATCTCTTTCTGATTTCGGAAGCACTCCCGGTTCGCCAAATTCAATCATTGCAGTTCAATCATATTCCAGTAAAGATATTATCATTAATGAAATAATGTATGAACCGGATGCTTCGAACACCGAATTTGTCGAGTTATTCAATAGGAGCGACAACTTCGTTAATCTGGGCGGATGGAAGATCGACAACCAAAAAGGAAACAGCTTTACAATTGCCGATAAGTTTGTTTTGCTGCCGCCGGGAAAGTATTTTGTTGCAGCAGCCGACAGCAGTTTACTATTTAACTATCCTCAAATAAAAGATTTTGAATGGCTTTCAATTATTAACCGCAGCTCATTTAATTTGTCAAACGATTTACAAACCTTGATAATCAAAGACATCAAGGGAAATGTGATAGATTCTTTGATGTACTCTTCGGATTGGCACAACAAAAATATTTCCATCACAAGAAACCGCTCGCTCGAAAGATTGAATCCGAATATCGATTCAAATGATCCTTCAAATTGGAGTACTTCGGTATCATCCGAAGGTGCAACGCCCGGTTTTCAAAATTCAATATATACCGGAGGCGGAATAAGCAGAACCGCCGATCTTACAATTGAACCAAATCCGTTTTCTCCCGATAATGATGGTTTTGAGGATTTCACAATTATCAATTATAATCTCACTCAAGCGATTTCACAAATACGCATAAAAGTATACGACAGCAAGGGCAGACTGGTAAGAATCATCGCAAACAACCAGCCCAGCGGCGCGAAGGGCAGCGTAATATTTGACGGATTGGATGATGGCGGAAAACCTCTTCGACTCGGGATTTATATTTTGTTTTTTGAAGCTCTCAATAATGATTCCGGTGTTTTGGAAATCTTTAAAAAGCCTTTAGTAATTGCACGGAAGCTGTAATTCTACTATTTTGATTTTGTAATTTTACTAATTTAATTGGTTGAAATATGTCTGATAAATTCGATAATGAAATTGATATGCTGGATGATCTCTACTCAGAAATTGTTGAGGCTATAACTCACAAACCCGACACACAAGATTACGAAACCTCCCGCATCTATTTTGAAAATCTTGCTGCAAGGCTGAACGCTTGGGCTTTAACAGTAAAAGATCTAAAGAAAAAGCTTCAAGATCGGGAGCCGGTAAAAGATATTACTGCCGATAACCGTCCTGCATAATTTTTGCGGATTGAAAGCCCTGCATTTTTCTCTTTTCTAGTCTCTTCCTTTTTTATACTTTAATTTTAAAAGACTTATCATCAATGAAATTATTTTACAGCTTGATTTTTTTATGCGGCAGCCTGCTGCAGCTTTCTGCTCAGCATGCACCGGATGTTGATGAGATCAACAGTTTTTTAAATTCACTCGCAGAAAGAAAAATGTTCAACGGGGTTGTGCTTGCGGAAATTGATGATTCGGTAATTTATCAAAATGCATTCGGCTATGCGGATAAAGAAAACGCAATCCCGCTAAACATAAATAGCGCTTTCCCAATAGCTTCGATAACCAAACAGTTCACAGCCGCCGCAATTCTAAAATTATATGAGGACGGTAAGCTCTGCCTCTTCGATGAGATCAGCGATTACTTTCCGGACATTGAAAATTCATGCGATATAACCACTCACGATTTACTTACGCACACTTCCGGAATTCCCGATTACAACGATGCCGACGACTACTGGCTTAAACTTCCTTTGAGATTCGGTATCGATCAAAGTGTCGCATGGATAACATCATTCAACACAAATGGTGAACCGGGTGAAATTTTTAACTACAGCAGCTCGGGCTACATACTGCTGGCGTCAATGATAGAAAAAATCTCCGGTAAAACTTATGATGATTTTGTATTGGAAAA
Organism: Melioribacter sp.; assembly: GCA_016841125.1. Taxonomy (GTDB): domain Bacteria; phylum Bacteroidota; class Ignavibacteria; order Ignavibacteriales; family Melioribacteraceae; genus JAENZU01. Next base: position 3,391 of record JAENZU010000358.1, read on the forward strand.
TTTATTTAAACCTGCCGGGTTATCAAATACATACTCGGGAATAAATAGACAAATAATTAAAAACAAAGTTAAGCCCTATTTTAATTTTAATGGTAAAACCACCAACGCTCCTTATGTTGATCTTTCTACAAAACTCGGGAGCGGTTCGCTTATTTCATCTGCTGGCGATCTATTTAAATGGTCTTCTTCTCTAAAAAGCTACTCGATTCTTTCGGAGGATTCGATTGAAAAAATGTTCAGCAATTATGAGCACGGATACGGCTACGGTTGGGGAATAGGCAGCACCTCTAATATGAGATACTTCGAACACGACGGCGGAATGCCCGGTGTGTCAACTTATATTTGTCTGTCGTTTGAGCCCGACTTGTTTTTCGTCATACTTAGCAATGTTTCCGATGAATATTTCAAAGTGGTTAAAGCCGGAATGAAATCTTTAATGCTGGGTGATCCCGAATATGAAAACTCAAATGACTTGATCGCGTCTTATGAAATAATAAATAGACTTGCTTTGCTAATATCAAATTAGGTTAAAATGAAAAAGTTAAAATCTCTATTATTACTTACCGCTATTATCGGTTTGTTTATAAGCAACGCCAATGCACAAAGCCTCTTCTTTAAAAGCGTTGATGAGTTCATGGGCAATTATGTTTCCGGCGGATTTGTCGATTATCAAAGAATCGATAAAGATCGCAGCGCATTGAACCGGTTGGTAAAATTGATTGCCGATTTTGATTTAGATGAACTGAGATCATCCGACGAGCAAATTGCCTTTTGGATAAACACTTATAATGTTTTGGTTATCAAGTCCGTGATAGATAATTATCCCATCAATTCGCCGCTGGATGTGAACGGATTCTTTAAAAGTATAAAACACCCCGCAGCCGGACATATGCTTACGCTAGATGAAATTGAGCATGAAAAACTTTTCGGTGTAGAGAGAGATCCTCGTTTTCATTTTGCGGTTGTCTGTGCAGCAATTAGCTGTCCACAGATTATTTCTCAAGCGTATCAACCATCCAACGTAAGCGAATT
>JAENZU010000359.1 GCA_016841125.1 Melioribacter sp.
ATTCACTGAACATGTTATTCCCGGTATAATAAGAAGCATAAACTACAATTCCCTTATCGTTCCATTCACCGAACTTTAGACCGCCCATCAAGTTATTGTGCCCGGAGTATTCCGGCAGTCCCATTAAATCAATGTGATCGGCAATAAAGACGTTTACTTCTTCATCTAAAAATTTTCCAATTAAGTTTGGAAAGACAATTTCTAGTCCGGCGTTGAATGCATATTTTTTAATCTCCGTTGGACGAACAAGCGTGGAATATGAGATGCTTCCGTAATAATTAAGCTCGACACCAATAAAGTTAACTTCATGCCGTAAAGTAAATTCGCCAAAATCCTTTGTGAAAGGGATAGGATAATAATTGTCCTTCCACATATCCTTTTTAATATCAAAACTTCCGTCCACAAGATGTGCAGAGTTGTGAATAATTCTGAATCGCATTAGTAATTTGGATTCGTCGTAGTTAATGGAATAAGCAGCGTTACCGCCGAAGAACCCGTCCAAGGCAGTTATCTTTAACCGGCTGCCTTCAATAGTTTGTGAAAGTCCGAAAGCCATGAAGTCAAGTCCGAATGTTAGTTTACTTCTTTGGTCATAAAAATTAATCCCGATCAAATCAATACTGTTCCCAATGTCTAGTTTAAGATTTGCGTTATCAGGATAATATAAAAGTCCAATTTTTGCTTCACGATAGTTGGCAAGCAAAGGTTTGAAATTTATTCCGTTGGGTAAGAAGTCTGTAGTTGTATTTTGAGCACTTTGCGCATAAACAAAAGATGACAAGCAAAAAATCAACAATAACAATATTTGCTTCATTTAATCCTTCTAAAAATGTGAATGAGACAAGAGAACTATCTTTAAGAAATTTATTTTTGTAATTTAAGAAAAACAATTTTGCTGGAGAAATGAATGTATTTAAATTTTGCAGATATTCCTGATCAACAAAATTTATTTTTGGACTATGTTTATGAATTCGAAAATGTTAGAAAGTTTTATAATAAAAATTTCCGGGATGAGGAAAGTTACGAATCTCACTTCAAAGATTTAGCCGATTACTCAAGACCGCATAGAGCAAAAGTAGCCATTATTATTAAGAAGCAGTACGGCAGCTACAAAGCATCCAAGCAGACCCTCACAAATATAGATGCATTAAATAAAAATAATACCATTGCAATAGTTACCGGACAGCAGCTTGGTGTTTTCGGCGGACCACTTTATACAATTTATAAAACTACTACCGCAATAAAACTTTGTTCTCTGTTAAAAGAAAAATATCATCAATTTAATTTTGTACCGATTTTTTGGCTTGAGGGTGACGATCACGATTATGATGAGGTGAGATCTTTCGGTTTAATTGATGCTGATAACCAGCCGGTTAAAATTAGTTATGACGACGGTAAACCCCCCGAATTTAACCGCGGCAGTATAGCAGATATTGAAATTGAACCTTCAATTGAAGAAGTGTTTAAAAAAATAAATGAAAATCTGCGCCAGACAGAATTTACAAATGATATATTGGGAAAGTTAAAACACTCCTATAAATCTGGGGTTACTTTTGCTGAGGCTTTTAGAAGTCTTATGTTTGAAATTTTCGACAGTTACGGATTGGTTATTTTCAATCCGCAGGATATTGAAATAAAAAAACTGCTTAAGCCTTTATTTAAAAATGAAATCGAAAATTATTCTGAGAATAGTTCACTAGTAGTTCGGCGCAGCGCTGAGGTTGAAGAACATTATCATGCGCAGGTTAAAATAAAGCCTATTAATTTATTTGCACATATTGAAGGAGGCAGATATTCAATTGAGCCTGGAGAAAATGATTTTAGATTAAAGGGAAAAAGGATACGATACGCACTCGAAGAATTGTTAAACTCGATTGAGACATCACCCGAAAATTTCAGCGCAAACGTGATGCTCCGCCCAATTTGTCAAGACTATTTACTGCCAACCGGTTTTTACATCGGGGGACCTTCTGAAATAAGTTACTTTGCTCAAGTAATTCCTTTGTACGAAAAGTTTGGAATAAATCAGCCATTCATCTATCCCCGATCTGCTGCTACAATAATCGAAAAAAATCTGGATGAAATTATTTCTAAATACAATTTAGATTTTTCAGACTTAATGATAGACGAGAAAGATCTGATCGAAAAAGTGCTGAGCAGTATTTCCAGTTTTGATCTTCCTACTTTATTTAGCAAAACCAACAATGACATATCGTCTGTGATGAAAGAGTTGGAAACAAAATTAGAGGAACTCGACCCAACACTTACGGATCTATCTGAGAAAACTTTACAGCGAATGCTTCAAGGTTTGGAACAGTTAAAAGGGAAAGCAGAAAAAGCGGAATCTCGAAAGTTTGATTCTTCAATAAGGCAAATTAAAAAAGCGAGGAGCATCATATATCCGAATGACAATCTGCAGGAACGTGAGTTGAATTTCTTTTATTTTGTGAATAAATATGGCTGGGATATTTTGAAATGGATAATCAATGAATTGAGCATAAATAAATTTGAACATCAGATAATTAAAATGTAAGATATCGATTTGCCGAACTTATCGTGAAGGTAATTTTCAGACAATTAAATTTAAATTCAGGTTACTCGGAAATTGATTCCAACTGATCAATAAAATTTGGATTAGAAATTTTTATACACTCCAAATCGTCTATGTTTCCCCCCTCTTTGAGTTTAGTAGAGAGAATAGAAAAAGCCATTGCAATTCGATGATCACCAAAACTTTCAAAGGTTGGATTACTCTCAGTTAATTCTCCTTCAATTGAAAAACCGTCTTTAAACTCAGTGATTTTAAGTCCGGTTTTTTTTAGGTTTCTGCATATCGCGGCAATACGGTCGCTCTCTTTAAATCTTAAATCCTTAGCCCCATTAATTACAAACTTACCTTCAGCAAAAATTCCGCAAATAGCTAGGATTGGGATTTCATCAATAATATTGGGAATAATACTTTTATCAATTTCAACATTGTGAAGTTTAGAAGATTGAATTTTCACATCGCCGAATTTTTCTCCACTGCTTTCGTGCGATTCAACTATCTCAATTGAAGCACCCATCCTCTTAAGTATTGTAAGCAGACCGGTTCTGCTTTCATTCAATAAAACATTTTTGATTATAAGTTCAGAGTTTTCACTTAATAGTGTAATCACAATAAAAAATGCAGCCGATGAAAAATCGGAAGGAACATAATACTCACCGGCTTTAGGGTAATTTGCTTTGGATGATCTAATTAGCACTTGTCCGTTCACCGTTTCGAGAGGCAGTCCAAGCATCAGTTCGGTATGATTTCTCGAAGGCGTTTTTTCAACTACAGTGGTTACCTGATCCAGGTGAAGACCGCACAATAGTATTGCACTCTTTACCTGCGCGCTTGGTACCGGCAGTCTATAACGGATTGGTACAAGCTCTCTGACCGGACTAAATGTGAGCGGAAGCGTAAACTGAGTAGAACATTTTATACTTGCTCCCATCAAACGCAGAGGTTCTATTATCCGCTTCATCGGTCGCACACTTAAAGAAGCATCTCCAACAATAGTTGATTCAAAATTCTGAGCAGCAAGAATTCCGCTGATCAGTCTGGCAGTTGTTCCCGAATTGCCGGCATCCAAATTATTTTTTGGTTGCTTAAAATTTTTATAACCAGTTCCTTCAACAATTAAGATATCTTTTTCAAACTTAAATTTGGCTCCCAATTCTTTAAAACAATTTATTGTCGAATAAACATCCGCCGAATTAGACAAGTTTTTAATTACTGAATTTCCCTCAGCCATTGAAGCAAACATAACCGCGCGGTGGGAAATGGATTTATCCCCCGGTAAATTTAGTTCTCCCTTAACTTTATTTATGCGGCTAAAATGATAACTCATTTGTCGCACCACTCGTCAATTATCGAATCAATTTCACCACTTTCCAGTTCGCTCTTTTCGTACATACCCTTAACTCTTCTTTGTCTCTGTGCCTCGTACAATGTAACCGCGGCGGCAACCGAAACGTTCAGTGATTGAATCATTCCATGCATCGGAATATAAAATCGTTCATCCGCAAGCTTTGCAGCATCATAAGAGATGCCTCTGTTTTCATTTCCAAGCACCACTGCAATTTTTTCAGTAAAGTCAATTGAATAGAGATCAACTGCATCCTGGGCTAAAAGGCTTGCATAAATTTTAAACCCCTCTTTTCTAAGGGCGGAATAACAATCTTCAACCGAACCAAAATTTTCTCTTTCGATCCACTTATTCGCTGATGACGAACTGGTTTTGCTTATTCGTGGAAACTGTTCAAAGTTATAGATCAGTGAAATTTTTGGAACACCGGCAGCATCGCACGTTCGGTAAATTGCGCTAACATTATGTGGATCGTGAATATTTTCCAAAACAACTCTTAGTGAATGC
>JAENZU010000360.1 GCA_016841125.1 Melioribacter sp.
ATCCCGATTATCCAAAATATTCGTCTAATATTGATATCAAAACGAATGAAATACTTTCAGTCAAAGTGAATTTAGATACGCTATTCGGCTATTTAAGTGTGGATGTTTTTCCGTGGGGAAAGATATATTTGAACGGAAAATATTTTGCGGAGACACCGGTACCGGTTACAAGACCAATTAAATTATTTCCCGGGGAATATCAATTGTCAATCCGCAACCCGGAATTTGCAAACATTGAACAAAAGATAAGTGTAGTAAGTAACGATACATTAAAAATGCAATTTAGATTTTAGGTGCTTGGTACAGTAATTGCTTTTAATAAAAAAAAGCGAAAGTGATATGAAAAATTTTATAAAATATTTGATAGTAATTTTTCTGCTTGCGGAAAGCGCGGCAGCACAGGAACTTAACTGGACTCTTGCCGGCGAAATGAGATTTCCAGTTGCAGGTGCATCGGCATTCAGCTTTGGAGACATAATATATCTAAATGGCGGGTATTCCGGTGAAATTCAATCCAACGTTGACTGGCAGCAAAAATTTAACACCTCCCAGGGAGTTTGGAAAATTGTTGGAAATATGCATTATGAAAGGTTCGGACTTTATACAGGGAGAATTAATGAATTTGCATACATTTTCGGCGGTGTAAGCAATAATAGCGGCAGCGGCAATAGTCTTGAATCGTGGGAATTTATCGGCAGCGCACTTACTGTTATACAGGATTCCAGTTATCAATTTAATAGAATTTCAACGACGGGAGCTGCCATAGACAATAAAATTTATTTAATAGGCGGCAATCCTTTTGCAGCTAACGATTCGCTCGATCTATCATATATTATCGAATATGATGTTTTGCAACAATCAATTACATTTTCCGATGATACATCTTTCGCCGGAGCGAGTCTTCCTGAGCAGCAGATGGCAGCAGCAATAGACAGCGATATTTATATTTTCGGCGGTGTAACCAACGGCATATCAAATAAGATTTACAAATTCAGTACTACAACCAATACGCTTAAAGAATTGAAAGTTACGCTTCTTGCGCCAAGGGCGGCGGGGGCGGCAGTCTATTCAGAAGAATTTAACTCAATTTATATTTTCGGAGGTTATAACGAAGACAATCCCTCTTTGCCTACAACCGAAATATTTCAGGTAGGAGGGGATAATTATTTTGTAAATCCGGGACCTCCGTTAAATTATTCAAGGAAAAATTTATGCGCTGCTGTCTCAGGGGCTTCCATTTACGCTATCGGCGGATTTAATGATGATGGTGAGGTTGTTCCATTTGTTGAATCTTTATCTAATTCTATAACTGCCGTTGAAGAAAGTGAATCGCCTGCGGAATACAGACTTGAGCAGAATTACCCAAATCCTTTTAACCCGGCAACCAAAATTAAATTCGCAATCCCCGCGGGTGAGTTCGTAAGAATTATAATTTACGACATCCTGGGTAATGAAATAACAACTCTTGTTAATGAAATAAAACAGCCCGGCACTTACGAAGTTGAGTTTGACGGAAGCGCGCTGCCTAGCGGAATTTACTATTATAGAATTTATTCCGGTCATTTTTCAGACACGAAAAAAATGGTGCTGATAAAATAATGAAACTTGCTATTACGGCTTTATTTATTACACTTTGCGCCATTACTAATGCTCAAAACAAAGGTTTTGATGAACTCAGCCGTGCTTACCAATCATTTGAATTTCCTAAAGTTATTTTAATGGCTGATAGATTACTAGCTGAAGATGAAAACCTTCCCGATTCGTTAAAAGTTGAAATTTTCCTGATGAAAGCGGTTGCAAATTATTCTTTAGATCAGGAGGATGAAGTTAGAAGCAGCTTTATTGAGATACTAAAACTAAATGAAAATTACGAAATTGATCCTTCGAAAATATCGCCGAAAATAATTAGCCTCTTTGATAAAGTAAAAAGGGAATACAAGCAGATAACTACGGGTAATTTACAAAATGAACAGACGGCAATAGACAGCATGCAGTTTGTGAAGTACCCGGTTTTTGATCCAGATAAAATGATCACCGAAGCAAGGATAAGGTCGGTTATTTTTCCCGGCTGGGGTTATTTTCATATTGATCAATCTACGAAAGGATTTGTATTTTCCGGACTCGGAGCGGCGTTGTTGGCTTCATCAACCTATTTTATAATAGATACAATAAATAAGGAAGAGGATTATCAAAATGAAACCGATGTAAATCTTATTCAAAGCAAATACAATGATTATAATGATTCATATAAAACAAGAAATATACTTCTCCTTTCATATGCCGCACTTTTAATTTACACACAAATAGATCTTTCCTTCACGGAATTAGTTCCGCCGCAGACACTTTCATTTTCACCAAATTACAACTTCAAGCAAAACTCGCTAAGCATCAATTTAACAGTCCAATTCTGATCAACCACGCAAATTTTGCGTTGCTGCGAAATATTTTCGCACTTTCTTAGGGAATAAATTGCACATGCATTGATTTTTCACCTCTTCTTAATTGGCACTTCTTTTGATCTACCAGAGTAGTAAAAAAAGAGATCCCGAATGAAGATTAAATTATATATAACCGTTTTAATTTTAACCACCGTACTAAATGCTCAGTGGTTTGAAAGAAATAACGGTCTAGATTTAGGAGGGGGATTATTAAGTGCAATGGACGCAATAAGCAGTACCGAAGCGGTTTTAGGATCGTCGGGCACTATCTATAAAACCGTAAATGCGGGGCTTAGCTGGGAGGAAGCTGCAACTCCTCCCCAATTTATTTATTACCAGGGACGGCTTGCCGAAAGTATAATTGATATTGAGGCAACAGATATAAATCACATTTGGATTGTAACGTCATAAACATCTCCAATCGAAGGCAGAGGGGCACGTATCTTTAGTTCAGCAGATGGCGGGCAAACATGGGTGAAACAATTTGACGATCCTTCAAAAACTGATTTCTTCAACTATATTGAAATGTTTGATGATCAGAACGGCATTGCAATGGGTGATGTGCCATTCCAATCTTCCGGCAAATCAGCACTAATTCTTAAGACTACCGATGGGGGCTCAAACTGGATCCATATGAATCAAAGCAGTCTTAATGGAGTGTTTTCAGGAGATACCTGGAGAAGGATCGACTTTGTTTCACCTGATTTAGGATACTTTTTTGTAAGCGGTATGAATCCGCAAAAGATTTACAAAACAGATAACGGCGGTTCAGATTGGAGTGAAACGGGCTCAAATTTTTACGCAGCGGTTCTAAAATTTTATAATGAATCTATCGGTATTGCTGCAACAAGTTACGGCGATATTTATAGAACAACCGACGGCAGCAATACATGGAATGAAATTCCGATAGCTTACGAAAACTGGCCAGATGATTTAGAGTTCTCCGGCAGTGATCCTTCCAAAGTATGGTTTTTAAACAGCGGCAAATTCTTTTTCTCATCGGATACAGGTGCAACCTGGAACGAAATATTTATTGATGAAAATTTGGCGGGAATTGATATTGAAATAACTGACAATAATGAAGGCTGGCTATTAACTCAAAAAGGAGTTTACTATAGTTCGGATGCTCTAACGATTGCAACATCCGTAAAGGATGAACCAATTCCTCACAGCTTCGAGCTTTACCAGAATTATCCAAATCCATTTAATCCCGAAACAAAAATAAAATTTACTTTACCGGACGTAAAGACGGGGCATGCCCCGTCTCTACAAACCCAACTCTTTGTTTATGATCTGCTCGGTAATGAAATAGCAACACTCATTAACTCAAAATTAGAACCGGGGACTTACGAAATTAATTTCAGTGCTGCTGATCTTTCGAGTGGTATTTATTTTTACAGCCTTAATTACGGCAATAATGTTCTTACAAAGAAAATGACAGTTTTAAAATAAAAAACTCTCCCGCCCGGACCCATTGAAACACCCTGGTCCTCAAAATTCTCTACCGGGGTGTTAATATGGGAAAAGAAAAAGAGGATAAATAATAAAATAAATCTTATATTTTAAATGGCTATTTCACAAATTTAATTTAAGGCAAAACTATGAGACGCTTAGTTTTAATTTTTACTTTCTTTATTTTTTCTTTCTCAATCTTTGCAAATGGTGTGGGTGTAATTGACGCTGGTAATGCGGTATATTTAAAGCTGCTTTCCTCAAAAGTGGATGTGTATGTGGAAAACCAGGTTGCAATTACCAAAGCAACAATGATATTTGAGAATAACTATTCCACCGCGCAAAATTTTAAATATGCATTTCCCTTACCCGAAGGTGCTACCGCAACTCAGCTTAAGTGGTACATTGATGGGACGTGGTGGGTAGCCCAAATTGCTGAAGTGCCGCAGGATACCACTCTACCGGGAGGGTCAATACATCCCGATCTGCTAACTTACCTCGGTCC
>JAENZU010000361.1 GCA_016841125.1 Melioribacter sp.
TGTTGCCAATTGGATAGCCGACATCTCAAGGCTGAATACTGCAATCGGTACTTCGTGATCAATTGCGGCATTTCTTGCAATTGAAAGAGCGAGCGCAGTTTTACCCATCGATGGGCGTGCCGCAATAATAATTAAATCCGATTTTTGAAAACCGCCCAATAAATTATCAAGTTCAAAAAAACCAGTCGGAACCGCGTGGGTGGATTTTTTATTCGAATGAATTGCCTCAATTAATTCAAGTGCCTCTTTAACGGCTTTATCCATAGACTTAAACGACTCTTTAACACCTTCCTGCGAAATGCTGAAGATTTTGGTTTCTGCTTCGTCCAAAAGATCAAACACATCTTCTCTGCCGGAAAATGCGGATGTTGCGATTTCCATCGAAGTAGAAATAAGTTCGCGCAGAATCCACTTTTCTAAAATAACCCGTGCGTGGTAATCAATGTTTGCCGCGGAAGAGATATCCTGTGAAAGCTTGGAAATATAAGCCGCACCGCCGGCTTCTTCAATTTTGCCCTGCTTCTTTAATTCTTCATAAAGCGAAACAGTATCTATCGGTTCGCTTGATTCATAAAGGGATAGAGCTGCATTAAAAATTAGTCTGTGATTTTTTTCATAAAAATATTCGGGTTTAAGTATTTCAATTGCTTTGGGAACGGCATTACCGTCGATGAGCATTGCTCCGAGTACCGACATTTCAACTTCCGGCGCTGCAGGCGGCGTTCTGCCCGAGTCTTTTATTTTCTGTAGATCAATAGTGCTGTCAATTCTATTCACAATCAAATCCTAATTTACAATTTCATCGTACAATTTTCTAAATTTCTGAACATCTTCCCAGCATCCTCTTTTCCAATTTGGGTTTCTCAAAAGTGCCGCCGGGTGATAAGTTACCATTACTTTTATTCCGCTTAAATCGTAGATGTTTCCCCTTAATTTAGTCAAGGATGTTTTCTTATTCAAGAGCGCATTTGCAGCAACCAACCCCAATCCTAAAATTACTTTCGGCTTAATTAGGTCAATCTGTTTCAGCAGATAAGGCATACACTTTTCCATTTCATCCGGTAACGGGTTTCGGTTTCCCGGCGGACGGCATTTAATAATATTTGCAATGTAAACTTCATCTCTTTCAAAATTTATTGCTTTTAAAATATCTGTGAGAAGTTTACCCGCTCTACCGACAAACGGGATTCCTTGTTTATCCTCATCCGCGCCCGGGGCTTCTCCAATAAGCAAAACATCGGCTTGCGGATTTCCAACTCCGAAAACAAATTTATTTCTGGTTGAACCAAGCGGGCATTTCAGGCACGTATGAATAATATTATAAAGTTCATCTGTAGTTTTTGCTTTTTGAAAATCTTCCATAAATAATGATCTCTCTTTATCAGGCAGTTCAGTTTTTTCCGCAACGTACATTTCAACGGATTTAGATTCTTTGTATTCCCCTTTTTTGAATTCGTTTCTTTCGAACAGCAGATCGCCGAATGTTTCCCGCTGATCTTTTACAGCTTCAAGAATTAACTTTTTAGTTTCAGAGTCGATCATCTAAAATACCCTTTACTTCCGAAAGCAAACTATTTGCTATTTGGAATTTGGTATTTAACGGAAGATTTTTCTGATTGCCTTTTTTAACTAAGAAAGTAACTTTATTTGTATCTTTTTCAAAACCGGCACCCTCATCCCTAATAGACTTTAGCACAATTAAATCTAAATTTTTAGAATTCAATTTTCTCTCGGCATTAATAATTTCGTTCTCTGTTTCCAAAGCAAAACCGACTTTTAGAATTGACGAATCCTTTATTGAAAAAAGAATATCTTCATTTTTTGTTAATGGTATATTACTGAAATCATCTTCCTTTTTAATTTTGTTTTCTGCGTAATTCACCGGTTTATAATCGGCAACTGCCGCAGCCATTATTAGTATATCGTTATTATCTAAATTTTCAATCACAACCTGTTTTAATTCGGATGCAGATCTAATTTTAATCAGTCCAATTTCAGGATAAATATATTGCTCTACGGGACCTGAAATTAAAGTTACTTGGGCGCCTCTTAAAAAAGCGGCTTTCGCAATTTGATAACCCATTACACCGGATGATCTATTTCCGATAAATCTCACAGGATCAATATCTTCTAAAGTAGGTCCGGCAGTAACCAAAATTCGCTTATTTTCAAAATCTACTGAATAACCGGAACTTAAAATTTCTGCTGCATCAATAATTTTATCAATCTCAGCCATTCTGCCGGGTCCCGCTAAACCGCTGGCAAGAAAACCAGTTTCAGCCTCTACAATCTGCACTCCAATACTTTTCAGCTTTTCTAAATTGTCAATATTTATCGGATTGTTGTACATATCCATATCCGCGGCAGGGGCAATCAACATTTTCCCGCGTAAAGCAGATGCGACAGTAGTTAAAGCATTATCGGCAAATCCGTGAGAAATTTTTGCAACGGTATTTACTGTTGCGGGCGCAATTATCATTAGATCCGCCCATAAAGCAAGATCAATATGCCATGTGTTTAATGAAGTCCCGTTTAACTGAGACGGCGGGAAAGTGTTTACAATTACATCGTTGCCGGATAAAGTAGATAATGTGAGGGGTGTAATAAATTCAACCGCGGAGGGAGTCATCACAACTTTAACTTCCGCTCCGCGCGAAACTAATTTTCTAACTAGAAAACAAGATTTGTAAGCAGCAATTCCACCGGTAACACCAACAATTATTTTTTTACCGTTTAGTGGATCTAAAATCATACTGCTTCGGGATTACGAAGGGTATATTTTATTTTACCTTCCAGCAATTCACTTTGAGCCTGCAAATGCGGTTTAGGTCCTTTTTCATATTCTAAAGAAACTCTTAGTTGATCGGGGTTTTCTTTATCTTCAAAATCATCTTCGGGACCTTGCGGCATCTCATTTAACAATGTATTGAATTCTAAACGTGTTTCGTCATTTATTTGCCTGGCTCTTTTACCAGCTACAATTACTGCTTCGTAAATATTTGAAGCATGCTCTTCAACTTTACGCAGACTAATAGGATGAATTTCCATTTTTCATTACCTCATTTATTTCTAATTTAATAATTCTATTAACTTCATTTAATGCTTGATCTAAATCTTTATTCACTACCAAATAGTCAAATTTATTTTTGTAGCTTAATTCTAATTCTGCACGTTCAATTCTCTTTTTAAGATCTTCCGATGTCTCAGTATTTCTCTTTATTAAACGGGCTCTTAACTCTTCCATACTTGGCGGAACAATAAAAATAAGAACTGATTCAGGGTAAGATTTTTTAATACTTAAAGCGCCTTTAACATCAACTTCAAATACAAGCGAAAGTCCTTCATCAAGTTTGGAATTTACAAAACTTTTCAAAGTGCCGTAATAGTAATCATAAAATTTTTCCCATTCAATAAATTCATCATTATCAATCTTTTCAAGAAACTCTTCTTCACTTATAAAAAAATAATCTGTTCCATTTATTTCATGATCTCTATTTTTCCGTGTAGTAGCGGATATTGAGAAAATCAACTCCGGAAAAATTTCCAAAATTTTTCTTACGATAGTTGTTTTACCTGAACCGCTTGGGGCAGAGAATACGAATAATTTACCTTTTTTCTGATTCAATTTTTACTCAATATTTTGAATTTGTTCCCGAATTTTTTCAAGCTCTTCTTTAATATAAATTCCTAAGTGCGAGACTTCAGTAGAAGTTGACTTACTGTTAATAGTATTTGCTTCTCTATTCATTTCCTGCGTAATAAAATTTAATTTACGTCCTGCTTCATCGGAGTTTCTAATAGTATCTAAAAACATTTTTACGTGACTTTTAAGTCTAACACATTCTTCAGTAATATCGTAACGTTCAGCAAGTATTGCCAATTCCATATCGAGCCTATTTTCATTTTCCGATGTTTCTTCAAGCAGCAATTTTGCGCGCTGTTTTAATTTTTGGAAATACTCGTTTATTGATTCCGGGGAAGCAGTTTCAATTTTTTCGACCGTGTCCAAAATCTTTTCGGCTCGTTCAATTAAATCCTTACTTAATTCTTCGCCTTCCTTTTTTCTCATCGACTTTAAATCAACAATCGCCTCATCAATAGAATTCAGCACGGCATCAAACGCTTCCTCCATATCGATCCCATTATCGGAAAAGAACATATTCTGGAATGTTAAAACGTGGTTAATTGATATTTCCTCGGAGACGCCCGTTGCATCTTTTATTTCTTTTAATAATTGAAAAGCAGTTTTCACACCTTCCTTATCAAGGAACGAATACTTACTTTCAACGCCTTCTTTTGTAAGATTAATGAATAATGAAATTTTACCACGATTAATCTTATTTTTTATTAAATCTCTAATTTCAAATT